>CALUWZ010000189.1 GCA_944324625.1 uncultured Mailhella sp.
CGTTTTTTGTTATTCTATATTGCCTGTTTTGCAATTTCTTTGGCTTTGTTATAGTCAAATTTTCCCGAACCCAGCAGAGGAGCCTGCTTGACGCAGATTATTTTTTTCGGTGTCCACAACGGCGATACCCCTTTCGTGGCAAAATACGTGGCTATTTCATTGGTGGTAATATCCTGTTTTTCAATGATAAGCACAAGCTGCTCCCCTTTTTTGGCATCAGGCACGGCAACTATGCCGAGAGGCGTATCGGGCCAGAGTTCGGAAAGAGCCATTTCAATGGCAACAAGTGAAACCATTTCGCCGCCAAGTTTGGCAAAACGTTTTGCCCGTCCTTTTATATAAACAAAACCATATTTGTCCACATCCACAATATCACCCGTATCATACCAGCCGTCCAGAATTTCCCCGTCAAATTCCACTTGGGATTTTTCAATAACGCCTTTGTTGGATGACCTCATATATCCAAGCATGACATTGTCCCCTTTTACGCACAGGGAACCGCCTTCGGCAATGCCGTCAATGGGCTTCAGCCTGTATTCAAGTCCGGGAAGCAAACGTCCCACACTGCCGGGAGTGCGGTTGGCACTGGTATTGACGGAAAGAACTGGGGACGTTTCCGTTGCGCCGTAGCCTTCCATAATTTCAACCCCGAATTTTTCTTTCCAAGTTTTTGCTGTTGTCTCACGGAGTTTTTCGGCTCCCGCAATAGCCAGACGGGTATTGCAGAAATCATAGGGCCTGCCGTAACGGGCATAACCTGCCAAAAACGTATCTGTTCCGCAGATAACCGTAGACTGGCTTTCATAATAAAGCTGCGGAACAATTCTGTAATGGAGCGGCGAAGGATAAAAGAAAACTTTTATGCCGCTTGTAAGCGGTAAAATCGTGCCTACGCCAAGGCCGAACACGTGGAACAAAGGCAGACAGTTGAACAGCCTGTCCCCGGAATGGACAGTCAAAACATTAAGGCATTGTTCCTTATTGTAAAGAGCGTTTTTATGGCTGATAAAAACGGATTTCGGAAGTCCTTCCGTTCCTGAGGTAAATAAAATAGCCATGGGATCAGAAGCAGGCGTATCAGGAACTTTGCAGAATTTTGCAGCCAAAAGACCTTTTATTTTATCGGCAAAAGCAATGTTTTTCGCCACGTCTTCAAGATAAATAATCCGCATGCCGCCGTCTTTTACGGCTTTTTCCAACGCATCGAGTTCCCCTAACTTAATAAATTTTCGGGAAGAAATGACAGTTTTCAAATCAAGTGTCTGACAGCCGCCAACTACCGCAAATGCTCCGGCGGTAAAGTTTATCATGACGGGAATTTTTTTGGTAAGATGAAAGCCCAAAAACGTAACAATGCCGGCAAGGGAGCTTGGAAGCATAAAACCGAGGCGCTGTTCTCCCTTGGTCAAACGGGCAAGGGCACGGCCAAGTACATTGGCTTTCAGCAAAATGGTATAATAATCAACGCATTTTCTTTCCTGATCTTCGGCAATGATATATTTTTTGCCGTGCACTTTCATGGCATCAATAAAAGCTTTGGCAAAATTGATATCCGTATTGGTAGAGGCAAGCTTCAGATTGCTCATAATGTCAAAGAGTTTAATGGCATTGAGCTTTCTTCTTTCTTTATGGCTTACGTTCAGATTTCTGTCTATCTGCTGGGCCGGCAAAATTGTCAGAATAATTTTCGGAAAATACCGCAAAAGCTGTTTGTGTCTGAAATAGGAGAATTTGGAATAGGCGGCGCCGTCAATGCGGACGGGCAAAATTTTTGCCTGCGCTTTTTCCGCAATAATGGACGTTGCTTCCAAAATTTTCATGTAACGGCTGTCCTGCGTTAAATATTTGTCATGAAAAACCATGCAGCGCTCATGTTTTTCAATGGCTTTTACCAGTTTCAGCGTGGATACGGGAGAATTAAAATCCGCTTCCAGTATTTTGGAACAGGACAAAAACGGCCTTATCCACCATTTTCTGCGAATTTTACTGTCAATTGCAACAGTAACGGTATCCTGCAGGAAACAGGAAATCAAAAGGGGATCTAGAAGCGACCCCACATTGAAAACAATCAAAACCCTGTCACCGGCATTTTTATAATGCTCAAGCCCTTGTACCTGAACCCTGTAAAACAGCTTTATAAGCAAACGGATTAAACAACGCAAAACCTTCTCCTGTCAGCGGATATGAGAATAAAAGGATTGTATCATACTTTCAGCCAGATAATATATTAACACGCCGTAAGCCCTGACCAATTCGGAATAGCCTCTGCCGATTTCAATTTTTTTATAAAAACTGGCCTGCAAAATTTTTTTGCCGTTTTTCTGCAAAGTCCAAAAAGCGTCAAGTTCGAGATATTCATTTACATTGCCTTCAAATCGGCTGATATCAAGCTGAATGGTATAATCGGGATGTATGCCGAGTTTTAATGGCACCGCAACGCCGTTTACCGAAGAAAGATTGTCAGTCAGAGAAGATGCCAAAACACGGCTGACTGCTTTATCCAGATTTTCCGCCCAGCGGTGGTTATCGGAAATTTGCAGGCGTGAACCTTTTTCGCGCATGACAATTTGCGGACGGTTCAGGTATGAAGGAATGCTGATGGGCATAATGGCAATCACGGGCCCTTTGCCTGACTGCAGGGAATTATCGAACTGTTTTGCATTTTCCTGCGGAATATCAATGACATATACATTGGTGGGCAAAGAAATGTGGCTGCAGGAGCACAATATCAAAAGTGAGGTAAAAAGAAATTTTTTTATCATTATCTCGCCTTTCCGAAAATTAACGCATCAGGCTGATTTTCCAGAAGCTTTGCCAAATAAGAAATGGAATTGGCAGCTTCGCGCAGAGCCTGCATGGTTATAAAAAGTTCCTGCATAAGCGCAGAATCATCTTGCGTCATCTTAGCTGAATTTTTGGTAAAAGAATTGACTTGATTTAAAATTGAAGGCAATTTTTGGTTCAGCAGTTTGCCAAGGGCATTAAATTCCTGCAGTGTATTTTTTGTTTCATGCTGTATGCCGTTCATGTTCAGAACAACCTGATTGAAATTGTTTCGCAGTTCAGGCAAATTCAATTCAGCGGTCAGCGTATTGAGATTTTGCAGCAATAAGAGCAATTGGCTGCTGATCTCGTGCAGGGGAAGATTTTCCACATTGGAAAGAATGCTGTCAAATACATTGGGCAAGGTCGGAATTTGGATCAGCCCGTTGAATTTTCTTATATCCCTTTCCGTTAAAGGCTCGGGGTTGGCAGTCATGGCAAGTTCAACCACAAGCTGGCCCGTAATTAAACTGGCAGTTGAAAGTTTTGCCCGTAACCCTTGGGAAATAAGGCTTTTAACATATTTTTCATCATCCATGAAATGCAGAAAATTATGATTTTCATGTACAGAATCCACACCGCCGGCAGTATCATCAAGTTCAATGATAACAACTGTTTTAAACGTGTCGCCGTTTGAATTGGGCACAATGTAAATGGAACGCACGCTGCCTATGGGTACGCCTTTAAAAAATACGGGCGAATCAATGGTAAGCCCGCGCAGCGAGGAATCAAAAAACAAGGCAAAAGAAACCCGCT
>CALUWZ010000190.1 GCA_944324625.1 uncultured Mailhella sp.
GTTTTGTTTTTCAGGCCAGTGTCGGCTTTTTTGACGACAGCGTTCTGCGCTGGCTGGCCATTGGCCTTGTACCCACCACGCTCGGCATTTTGGGGGTCGTACCTGTTGCCAAAAGGGTAAAAACATCATTATTCCGCCTCATTCTTGTTTTTATCATTATGCTCGGCGGTTTTTCCTGTCTGTATAACGGATTTTTCCGCTGATTTTCCGATGCGGCTCTATTCGGAGAGGGCATTTTGCCTCTCAGCAGCAAAATTGCGAGCTATTGTTCATACCGCAGTAAATCGGCAGTCTGTGCTTGCATGACGGCTGCCCCTGCAAACAATGCTCCGCACAAACTGCATTATAGCTATTTTTTCGGATTTCAAAAAAATTTGACGTTCTCCCGAAATAGGAATATCTCAATTTCATATACCTTACTGCTATTGGAAGTTTCCCATGCCGACCCGACACCTGCACCATTTTCACGAAAACCAGCGCAGCACTCAAGAAAAATCCCTTTCCGCGCTCAAAAAAATCTGCACCCGCAATTTCAACATCATTACACTGATAAATCTGCTTATCATGTCGGTATATTATCTTATTTTTGTAAGCAGTACTGCATACATACGGGAAAAATACCAGCTGAGCCTCAGCGCCGCGGGCTTTTCATCGGGCATTATGGTCATAGGCTGTCTGGCTGGCCGTTTTGTTTCGGGAAATTTGCTGTCCTTTTTCGGATGCAAAAAAATCATGGGCTTCGGACTCGTCAACTACATTCTTTCCCTTGCACTGTTTTTTGCCTTTGATTCCCTGTTCATGCTCTTTGCTCTGCGCTTTTACACAGGACTTTGCGTCGGCATAATCAGTACGGCAACAGGAACGATCATTGCCTGCGTAATCCCTGCAGAATACAGAGGATTCGGCATAAGCATTTTCAGCATGAGCACGGCTCTTGCACTGGCTCTCGGTCCTTTCATCGGAATAAGCCTGAGTTCTCTTGTATCCTACAACACACTTATTATCAGCGCCGCTGCCGCGGCATTCTGCTGTTTTCTTATTTTTCTTGCCCTCAAAAATCTGCCCGTCATAAACAAAAAACACAGGGAACTTTTCAGTCTGTACAGTTATATTGACCCTAGGGTCATGCGTTTTTCCATGGTTGCCCTGATTATTTGCTTCGGTTACGGCTGTATCCAAGCCTTTATGATTACCTTTGCCCATGAACGCAGTCTGCAGGAAGCCGCCAGTTTTTATTTTCTGTTTTACGCAAGCGCCACGTTAATTTCCAGACCCGTTACCGGCCGTCTTTTTGATATGTACGGAGAAAACAAAGTGCTGCCGCCCATTTTCGGCATAACAATTTTAGCTTTTCTTATTCTGGCCTTTTCCTACAGCAGTCCGATTTTGCTCCTGTCAGGCTTTTTGCTCGGCATAGGCTTCGGCAATTTTCAGTCAATCGGTCAGGCAGTTTCCCTCTCCATGGTCACGCCCACCCGTTTTGCACAAGCCACAACCACATTCTTTGTTTTTTTCGATTTCGGCATCGGATTCGGACCGTACCTCTTTGGTTTTCTCATACCGCCCTTCGGCTACGAAGGCCTGTTCATCGCCCTCGCCCTTACCACAGCACTTTCCGCAGTTTTATATTACTTTATTTACGGAAAAAATCTTCATTTCAAATAACCAAACAGCAATAAGCAATATATAAAAAAACCACCCGATCGGGTGGTTTTCTTATGCCGAAACACTTTGAATTTTTTTTTGCAGATGCAAATACAGCAACGAATACAGCACACTTCCCGTACAGGCAATAACAGAAGCCAAAGTATAGACCAAGGCAATATGATAATGCCGCACCATTAAAATAACCGTACAGCCAAACAGTGCCGTGCCTATCCAGCCTGCGGCCAATCCGCGCATGACAACGATTGTGGCATATACGCCGCTCGCCACATGCGCAAACGGTGCCAATGCAATAATCATGATAGGAAAACAGGTCATGGTTCCGCTCCACTGCGGACCGAGCATGCGGGCAGCCTCGGTAATGGCATAAACCAAAACGGCACCGCTCAAAACCTGAAACCATAAAATCCATTTGGGCCTTTTGGTGGAAAAACTTTCTATTTTTGCTTTGGGCAGCAAAATATTAACCAACAGCGGAGAACAACAGGCAAGTGCTATGACCAAAACCGAAAAATCCGGCAAAAAATGCAAAATATACCCGTTTACAAAATATCCGCAAACAGCCAAAGGCAGCGCAAGCCACCACTTTGCCCCGAAATATGCCGTCCATGAATAAACAATGGCCGTGGAGGCACAGCCAAGCAGACCAATCAGGCTGTTGTAAGAAGCCAAATACGCAAAGTCAGGCCCCTGCTCATAGGTGATAAAAAACGAAATAGGCCCTGAAAATGTTGGCAGACCCGCCAAAAAACCGCCCACAAAATTCCCCCATTTTTTTGCTATCAGCACAGTAATAAAAATGGCTATGGGCATGGTTATAAGTTTAAAAACGACAATTATATCCATTCCTTTTTCCCCGGACAATATCAGCAGCACAGACTATAAAAACTTCTCTATCATCTTGCAATCTAATACTTTTATTCACAAAAAAAAGAGGAGACAATTCTCCTCTTTTATTGACGGTTTGTTTGCGCTTGTTAAATTTCACTTTCAGAAATTCCGCAGGCCTTTGCCACGCCTATTCCGTAGGCAGGGTCTGCCTTATGGCAGTTTCTGATATGACGCAGTTTAATTTCATGCGGAGCATCTCCGAGAGCACGGGCCGTATTGTCAAACAATGCCTGCTTTTGCTCTTCGTTCATAACCCTGAACAATTTGCCGGGCTGTTCAAAATAATCCGCATCGTCGCAGGCATAATCCCAATGCGCAGCATCACCGCTGATTTTGAGCGGCGGTTCAGAATAATCCAGCTGTTCCTGCCATGCGCCGTAACTGTTCGGCTCATAATTAATATGACTTCCGTAATTGCCGTCCACACGCATGCTGCCGTCACGATGGAAACTGTGGAACGGACAACGCGGTTTATTAACCGGAATAAGATGATGATTTACGCCAAGACGGTAGCGCTGTGCGTCACCGTAAGAGAACAGGCGGCCTTGAAGCATTTTATCGGGTGAAAATCCGATTCCGGGTACAATATTGGCAGGATTGAAAGCAGACTGCTCAACTTCCGCAAAATAGTTTTCGGGATTGCGGTTCAGTTCCAGCACACCCACTTCAATAAGCGGATAATCTTTATGATACCAAACTTTTGTCAGGTCAAAAGGATGATAGGGAAGCTTTTCTGCGTCTTCTTCAGGCATTACCTGCACATACATGGTCCAGCGCGGAAAATCGCCTTTTTCAATGCTCTCGTAAAGATCGCGCTGGTGACTGTCACGGTCGCGGCCGATAAGTTCCTGCGCTTCGGCATCGGTCAGATTTTTAATTCCCTGCTGGGTTTTGAAATGAAATTTTACCCAATAACGTTCATTTTGGGCATAGATGAAACTGAACGTATGGCTTCCGAAACTGTGCATGTGGCGGTATGTAGCCGGAATGCCGCTGTCACGCATAACAACGGTTACCTG
>CALUWZ010000191.1 GCA_944324625.1 uncultured Mailhella sp.
ATTGTATAAAAAATGTTAAACAATAACTCCATAAAGAATTTACAGCCAAAGGAAACACGGTATATTGTCAATGACGACAGAGGGCTGTATCTTGAAATCATGCCCACAGGAAAAAAAGCATGGCGTTTCCGTTATTCATTTAAAGGCAAAAAGAATAAAATATCTCTTGGACCGTATCCTGAAATCAGTTTAAGCGATGCACGCAAAAAGCGTGACGAACTGCGGGTACAGCTTGCCAACGGCATAGACCCGCAGGAAAAACGCAGGCAGGAAAAAGCCCTGACCGATGAAAAGTACCATTTTGAAAATATTGCCAGAGAGTGGCACAAGAAATTCAAATCACGCTGGACAGAAGGGCACGCAGAACTGACGCTTACCCGTCTTGAGAGCAATGTCTTTCCCTATCTTGGCAAAACGCCCATTTCCGAAATCACGCCGCCAAGACTTTTGGAAGTTCTGCGGCTCATTGAAAAACGCGGAGCACTTGAAACAGCCAAACGGGTACGCGGCATTTGTTCCATGGTTTTCCGTTATGCCATTGCCTGCGGACTTGCTGAACGCGATTCAGCCCAAGACCTGCAGGGAGCGTTAACACCGCCCAAAGGCAAACACCTTGCAAGCATTACCGACCCGAAAAAAGTCGGACAGCTTCTGCGTGACATTGACGGCTGCAAAGCTCATTTTTCCGTTTATTGTGCATTACAGCTTGCACCGCTTGTTTTTGTGCGTCCGGGCGAACTTCGGCACGCCGAGTGGGAAGAATTTGATTTTGCGGAAAAGATATGGCGTATTCCTGCCCATAAAATGAAAATGAGAAGTACGCACCTTGTGCCCCTTTCAGAACAGGCAATCCGTATTCTTATGGAGTTAAAACCCCTCACTGGCGAAGGCAAATACGTTTTTCCGTCTGTACGTTCCAAAACCATTCCCATGTCCGAAAATACCCTTACCGTGGCTTTGCGGCGGCTTGGCTATTCAGGACAGGAAATGACGGTTCACGGCTTCCGCTCCATGGCGTCCACCCTGCTGAACGAACTTGGCTGGAACAGGGACGCTATTGAAAGACAGCTTGCCCACTGCGAACGCGACAGCGTGCGTGCCGCTTACAACTATGCAGAATTTTTGCCCGAACGCCGCCGCATGATGCAGGCTTGGGCTGACTATTTGGAGGAATTGAAAAATGAAATCAATGATTAATAGAATTAGAAAATATATAAATGATGTTAAAGCAAAAATTCCGCCGTATGATTATAATTTCAAACCAGTAGAAAGCTATCATGACTCTTATTATGCTTATCCTAATCAGTTAATTAGTTTGGAAGATTTATGTTTAACGATGAAAAATGATTGTGCAGAAATTTTATCTAAAGCAATCAGATCTCAAAAAATAACTTTAGTTTATCATCACAAAACAGTAGAGGAGAATGGTCAAAAAAAAATGGTTATTTATACTATGACCAATGATTTATTGGTTAATGGTGAAGTAAAAAGGTGTATGCATAGACTATATTTTGATAAATATGAAATTGCTATATTTTTAAAAAATATTCCTTTTACCAAAGAGTATGTTAATATGTTTGAAGTTCCTCCTGAACGAATTGCAACAAAAGATACTGTACATAAAATTATGAAAAGAGTTATTTATAAAACAAATTGTTCACGAGAACGTCTTGTTTTTGCTTTTAGGCTACATGATTATATTATGGTTATAGGGATGATTGCAATGATGCCTATTTTATTGTTCAGAAAAATATATGCTTTTATACGAACATATAACCGTCCCTATCACTGTTCACAAATTGAAGGATACTCACCTTATTTGCCTTTAAATTATACATTGGAAGAAGCTGTTAAATTATATGAAGAGCAATTAAAGCATATAGATTATAAAAAGTATAATCTTAAAGAATTGCAGTTTAAAGATTTATTAGCTTTATATTTTGATATTTTTAATTTAACAAATTATGAAATCGGTAAACTTCTTTACGTACCTTCAACAAGCAAATTATCTCATGAAACAATTGAAAAATATGGATACAGGGGAATTCAGCGTGGTAGAATTTTATATGAACAGAATAAAGGAATTTTAAATATTTTAAGAAATTATTAACTTTTTTGATTTTGTCTATTGTCTTGTCCAGGGTGGACAAAGCTAAAACAGTCCTAAGAAATCCATTAGGACTGTTTTTTTATGGAGGAAATATGAAACAGCGTAAAACCAATCTTTCAGAACTTCCCAAGGAAGGTTTTGTCCGACTGCCACAAATTTTGGCAGTCATCCCTATCAGCAAAAGCCAATTTTGGCTTGGCGTAAAAGAAGGGCGTTTTCCCCGTCCCATTAAATTAGGGGCAAAGACAACCGCATGGCGAGTGGAAGACATACGGGAACTGATTGCAAAACTCAGCCAAAACACGGACGAAAACATTTCAGCAGACCTCACGCCAAAAAACGGGGAATAATATGCAAAATTTCTTTTTCTCTATGGAGTCAGACCAAAGCTTGCCTGCAGGGGAACAGCATACCGAGCAGCCGCTGAACGCACAGCAGGCAGGCACGCAAAATCAATCAACACAACAACATCAGCTCGTCACAGAGCTTATTATGGTAAATATGGCAGAATTTCTTTCTATGGACTTGCCTGAACGGGGCTTTTTGCTTGAACCTGTTATCCCGACCCAAGGCATTGTGATTTTGTATGCTCCGCGCGGAATCGGCAAAACATTTACGGCACTCAGCATGTCTTTGGCAGTGGCAGGAGGGCTTAGCTTGTATAACTGGCGTGCAAGCAAGCCGAGCAAGGTTTTGTACGTGGACGGCGAAATGCCTGCCATTACCATGCAGGAGCGACTAAAAGCCCTTGCCTGCGGCATGGCGGCACCTGAAAGTGCCATGCGGAATTTATCCCTCATCACGCCCGATATGCAGAACCGTCCCATGCCCGACCTTGCCACGGCGGCAGGGCAAAAAGCTTTGGAACCGTTTTTGTCTGACATTGATTTGCTTGTCCTTGACAATATTTCCACCCTGTGCCGAACGGGTAAGGAAAACGAATCACAGTCTTGGCAGCCCATGCAGACATGGCTTCTTGATTTGCGAAGACGCGGCATAGCTGTTTTGCTTGTTCATCATGCAGGAAAATCAGGCGACCAGCGTGGAACTTCCGCCCGTGAAGACATTATGGACACGGTCATCAGCCTGCGTCGCCCAAAAGTTTACAATATGGCGGAAGGTGCGCGCTTTCAGATACATCTTACCAAAGCCCGAAGCATAACAGGCAAAGACGCTTTGCCCTTTGAAGTGCATTTGAAATCGGAAAACAATATTCTGCACTGGGATATTTTTGAAATTCAGGAAGCAGAACTCGAACAGCTGAAAAAACTGCTGAGCGAGGGATATTCTATCCGCGAATGTGCCGAGGAAATGGGCTTGTCCAAAAGTACGGCTCATCGCCTGAAAAAGAAATTGGAAGCGGAATAATGTCCCCGTGTCCCGTGCGGCAGTCAGTTTTTGAGTTTTGCTTTTGTTTGCGGCTGTTTTTGCTCTCCTCTTGTCCCTCTGTCC
>CALUWZ010000192.1 GCA_944324625.1 uncultured Mailhella sp.
ATGCTGGATAAAAAAATTAAATTGCTGGGAACCGATATTCCGACGGTGGATGATTTGTCCAATCCGGATAAGGACGTGCATGTTATGCTTTTAAAACACCAAATTCCAATTATTGAAAATCTTGTATCATTGGAAAAACTGCAGGAAGGAAATTTCTATTTTATGGGGCTGCCTCTGAAGATTAAAGGTGCCACGGGATCTCCGATCCGGGCTTTAGCTTTTATTTAACCAAAGGAGAGTATTATGAAACCTTTCTTTGATATGTCCATGCTGTCAGCAATTGGGTATTTGTCAATTTTTCTTTTGGTCGGCATTGTAATCAGGGCAAAAGTTAAATGGGTGCAGAAAGCCTTGATTCCCGGATGTCTGATTGGCGGTGTCATTGGTTTTGTTTTTACTAATACCACAGGATTGATCGGGGTTGGGGATGCTGAATTCAAAGCCATTGCGTATCATACATTCACTTTGACTTTTATCTGTATTGCTTTAGCTGGCTGCAGCAATTCTTATACTGACAAACCGGTAAAAACAATTACTCAGGGCAGCATTTGGATGTTTTTGATTTTTTATCTGAGTTTGGCGCTGCAGGCAATTGCGGCAGTAGGAATAGCTTATGTGCTGAATATTTTTTATGACGGTGAGCTTTTGACGTCAACTGGCTTTTTGTGTGCCCAAGGGTTTACCCAAGGCCCGGGTCAGGCAGTATCTACCGCTCTTTTATGGGAAAAGAACGGATTTGCAGGCATGGGTGATGTTGCCATGAGCTATGCAAGTTTTGGTTTTTTGGCAGCTTTTGTAATAGGTATTCCTTTGGCGAACTGGGGTATAAAAAGAAATTTGTGCGTATTTCAGCCCAAACAGATTACTGAAGAAATTACCACCGGTATTTATAATAAAGAAACTAAAATACCTGCGGGGTATCATGTAACTCACCCGATTAATGCGGATTCTTTGGCATTTACTTTAGCCATTGTCATGGGTGTTTGGCTGATTTCATTCCTTATTGCTCATTTTGTTACTCCGCATGTTTCCAATGCGGTGGGCGGAACCATTTTGGGACTGTTTTTCATTTGGGCCATTGCGGTAGCTTTTATTGTCCGGTTTATTATGGATAAATTGGGCTTGGGAAGATTGATAGATAAAGACATGCTGGCAAGAATCAGCGGCGTTATGGTTGAGTTTGTGCTGCTGAGCACTCTTGTCGGCATCAGTGTTGTTTCTCTCGGAAATTATATTGTTCCCATCATTGTTACCAGCATCATTATGGGGCTTTTTACTTTTGCTTATATTTTTTATTTTGGCAGACGTGTTCCAAACTATTCTTTTGAAAGAACAGTTATGATGTTTGGCACATGTACGGGAACAACTCCTACCGGTTTAATTTTGCTGCGTTTGGTTGACAGTGAATTTAAAACAACTGTGCCGATTGAATCAGGTTTGTGGAATATCGGTTCCATTGTTGGTTCAATGATTACTGGAACATTGGTGCATGGCGTAGTTGTGTATGGGTGGAGCATGACATATACGCTGGGTGCTTTTGCGCTTATTGCTGTTGTATGTCTTATTGCATTGAAAGTTCTCGGCTTATGGAAAGAAAAGCAGTTTTAGTGTTTGTCAGTCTTATTGTTAGGTGATTTGCCTGCAGTATTGTTTGATGAACATATAAAAACCTCCTTTGCGGACAGCAAAGGAGGTTTTTTTTTGCAGCAAAGCTATTTTGAGTATAAAATAAAAATCTTTTTTAACTATATAAGATTAAAAGCAAATTTTAATGTATGATACATGCTGGTCTGAGGCAAGTGATTTGGTGACGGATAATATTTATACAAAATCCGATTTATATTTTTTCAGTATGAATTCAATTTTTATATTTTGAATTCCTTCAATATGTTTCAAATTATTTTCGATAAATTGCTGAATTTCTTCAACGTCATCAAAAAAACCGTGAATGTGTAAAATACATCCGCCGCTCATTTGGTAAACAACAACTATTTCTTTGTATTCGGATACAATTTTGGCAACTTCGGCAATTCTGCTTGGCAGAACGGTAAGTTCGATATAGGTTGAAGTTTTTTTTCTTGAATAGGAATAATGCAAATTAATCGTAAATTTTTCAATTACTCCGTCTTCTTCCAGTCTTGCAATTCTGTTTGAAACGGCTACGCGGGATATACCTATTTTTTCGCTTAAATCAGAAAAAGAAATTCTGGAATTTTCTATTAGTTCTGCAATGATTTTTTTGTCAATATCATCAACAGAAACGATTTTGTTGTCAATATTCAGTTCCATATTGTTCCAATATTTTTTTTTATAATTTATCCTAAATTTAGGATGAATTCAATAAAAATATTCGGCATTAATTCAGAAACAAAACTGAATGTTCGCTGCAGGACAAAATTCAGCATAATTGCATGGCGGGCAAAATGATTTTTTCCGTTCAATGCAATGAGAAAATCTTGCATGTCGGCTTGCTTTATTGTATAAACGGCTTATGAGCTCTAAACGTGTACTATTTTTGACTCCCGCATCGGCTGTAACAAGAATATTTCCGCAGCTGCGCAGTGCGGAAATTGAAGCATCTTTGGCAGAAAATGTTAAAGGTGCGTCTGCTTTTATTGAGTCATCTTCTCCTCAGTACATTGTCAGCCGTCCGGCGCTTCCCGGCTACAGGGTGGAAGAACTTTTTGAAGAGGCGAAAAACAATCCGTCTTTTCCACGCATTATTGTGCTGGCAGAAAAAGGCACGCCCGACGAAGCTCGGTATTTCATGGAGCTTGGGGCTTTTGATTATTGGACTGACCCGCTTGTTGTGGAAAAATTTCTTGCTCTTCCCGAGCAAAAAGCCCCTGTGCAGAATAAATTTTCCGAAACCAAAAATCCTGCCCCAAAAATTGTGGGAAGCAGCCTTGCCATGCGGCGTGTTTTGGCGCTTGCCAAACAGGTTGCGCCGTCCAAAGCGACTGTTTTGATTAACGGCGAATCCGGAACAGGCAAGGAAATGTTTTCCAAAAATCTGCATGCTTGGAGCGATCGGGCAAAAGGGCCGTTTATTGCAATAAACTGTGCGGCACTTCCCGAACATCTTTTGGAGAGTGAACTTTTCGGTCATGAAAAAGGCAGTTTTACCGGTGCAATAGGCCGTAAGATCGGGAAATTTGAACTTGCGAGCGGCGGAACGCTCCTTCTTGACGAAATTTCGGAAATGGAGCTCGGTCTGCAGGCAAAACTTTTGCGTGCCCTGCAGGAAGGGGAAATAGACAGGGTAGGCGGCACCGAAACCGTAAAAGTTGACGTCCGCGTCATAGCTACCACCAACAGAAATCTGGAAGAATGGGTTAAGGAAGGAAAATTCCGTCAGGATTTGTATTTTCGCCTCAATGTTATTCCGCTCCGCCTTCCCGCACTCCGCGAACGGGGTGATGATATTTTGGAACTGGCGGAATTTTTTGTGGATATGTATACCAAGGAATATGCCCTTCCCAGAGCAAAATTTTCCGCCGAAGCCGTTGCGTGGCTCAAAAAATACGATTGGCCCGGCAATGTG
>CALUWZ010000193.1 GCA_944324625.1 uncultured Mailhella sp.
GCTCGGCTTTGACAGCAATGCCGAAAACTTTACGGCACGTTACGCCCAATGGACATCTCAGGGACAAAACCAAAGCACGGCAGGCACACAGGCAAAAGCAGGGGCAAAAACCCTTGAAGAAGCAGTTATTCTCGGAGACAAAGACCACATCATTGCCATGGTTGACGAAGAACTGCAAAAAGGAGCAGATCCCTTTAAGCTTGTCAGCGAACGCCTTATTCCTGCCATTCAGGAAGTGGGCACCAAATACGAAAAGAAAGAATATTTTCTGCCGCAGCTTCTGCGCTCCGCCTCAACCATGCAGACAGCCTTCGCCCATGTAAAGCCGCTGCTTGAAAAAAGCGGACAGCAGACAGCCCGTCCCAAAATAGTTTTGGCAACCGTGCAGGGCGATATTCATGACATCGGCAAAAACATTGTCGGCCTTCTGCTTTCCAATCACGGATTTGAGGTTATTGACCTCGGAAAAGACGTGCCCGCCGAACAAATCGTGGAACGTGCAGCAAAAGAACAGGCAGACATCATCGGCCTTTCCGCCCTTATGACAACCACAATGCCGCGGATGGAAGAAACCGTAAAACTTGTCAGAGAAAAAAACCTTTCCTGCAAAATTATGGTGGGAGGAGCCGTGGTAACTCCCGAATATGCCAAAAGCATCGGTGCGCACGGCTATTCCGTCGATGCGGTGGAAGCAGTGAAAGTTGCAAAAGAGCTGCTGAAAAAATAATACGCATAAACATAATTTTTTCGCATTGCAAATTTTCCGTACTTATTATATGCATAAAAAAAGCATTTAATATTAAGGATATTTTATGAAAACAATAAAAATACTGCTTTTATGCCTGTTTTTGACCGTTATAGGCCACACGCAGAGCTTCGGCAGTGAAATCCGCACAAGCGGCGATCTTCTGAATGCCGTTGCCGAGGCAAAAGAAAAACAGGTTGTAATTATCAATTTCTATGCGTCATGGTGCGGACCATGCCGCGAAGAAATTCCACATCTTATTGAAATCAGAAAACAATTTCCAAAAGACAAACTGAAAATCATTGCCATTAATCTTGATGACAGCAAAGAAACAATGCAGGCTTTCAATAAAAAAGCAGGCATCAATTATGAAAGCCATCACGACGGCACAGGTGATATTCAGCAGTTTTTCGGCATACAGAGCATTCCCTTCAATCTTGTTTACAGCAAAAACGGCAAAGCAATTTATGCTTCTCCCGGAACAATCAATCAAAAAAGACTGACGGAAATCATCGAATACGGACTGAACAATTAACCTGAACAAAAGAGGACAGTATGCATACACTCAAAGAAGTCATTTCAGAACAGGAAATCCAAAAACGTGTCAAAGAACTGGGCAAAGAAATATCCCAAGTTTATGACGGAGAACCTCTTGTTGTCATCTGTACGCTGAAAGGAGCATTCCTTTTTTTCAGCGATTTGGTGCGACATATCAGCTGTCCCCATGAAGTGGATTTTGTGCGTGTTGCAAGCTACGGCAGCAGCGATACATCCTCCCACACCATTTCCTTTACCAAAGACATTGAACTCAATGTGGAAGGAAAACACGTTCTTATCATTGAAGACATCATTGATACGGGCCTGACCATGGAATTTCTGCTCAATCAGCTGAGCGCCAGAAAAGCCAAAAGCGTCAAAGTGGCAACCCTGCTCAGCAAAAAAGCCAGACGCGAAAAATCCATTTCCATTGATTTTGTCGGTTTTTACATCAACGACGGCTTCCTTGTCGGATACGGCCTTGATTATGCAGAAAAATACCGTTCCCTGCCGAGCATCAATGAATTAGAATTATAACTTCAGGATTTTTTTATGCTTGTAACATGTCCAAACTGCAAAAGCGTTTTCAAACTTCCCGATACGCAGAATACTGACCAAAAACTCCGCTGTTCCATCTGCAAAACTGTTTTTGCCATTAAAGATACAGATTATGAATTTGACGTGCAGGAAGAACCGGTTCAGCAGGAAGCTGCCGCCCGCATTGACCTTGAAACGCCCTTTGCCAATGACAAGCCCGTCAAGAAAAAAAGCATGTTAGCCCGGATCATTGCCATTTTGTTCTTTACGTCCGTCTGCGTCGTTTCCATACTTTGGTCATTCACCGGTTACCTTGATCCCGTAAAGGATAAATTCTACAGCTACTTCCCGAAAGATGCCGCCGAATCCCAAGCCCGTCTCGAAGCGGAAAACAAACGCATAGAAGAACTTGCAGAAAAAGTAAAACTCCTGCAGATTCAAGGACTGCGCCAGTATACCATGCCCAATGACAAAGTCGGAACGCTTACCGTAATAGAAGGCAAAGTAGTCAACGGCTTTGACGAACCGCGCGGCTTTGTGCAGGTGGAATGTTCCCTGTACAGCGAAAGCGGCGAAATGCTTATTACCAAAAAACAAATTGCAGGCACCACGCTTTCCCTCTTCCAGCTGCAGGTTTTAAATCAGGAAGAACTGGAACAAAATCTCAACAACAATCTGGACATTATGCAGAAAAACACCAATATCAGCCCTGGTGCCAGCACGCCGTTCATGTGCGTATTTTACAATCCTCCGCAAAATGCCGCCAATTTCAACATAAAGATTGTTTCCGCCGAACGGCCGGAAAATATCCAAAAACAATAACAAATAAAGCCCGTTTCGGGCTTTTTTCGCTTATGTCAAATATATTGTATAAAGTTCCGGATTTAAAACTCTGCAGTGAAAATGCACCGTTTCCGCTGACACCCGAATATTGTTTCCGCTGTGAAGAGGAAATAAAAAAAAGCATGTTCATCACCAGCATAGGCCATGCGGATTCCAAAGAAAAAGCAAAAGCCTTTATTGACAGAATTTGCCGTGAATTTCCAGATGCCACCCATAACTGCTATGCTTTTGCAGTGGGAGCCCCGGGCGATACCGCCCGCATCGGCCAGTCTGACAACGGAGAGCCCCACGGAACGGCAGGCAAACCCATGCTCAATGTTCTGCTTCACGGCGAAATCGGTGAAATTGTTGCTGTTGTCACCCGCTACTTCGGCGGTATTAAACTCGGCACCGGCGGACTTGTCAAAGCCTATCAGGGAGGCGTAGCCAATGCTTTGGAAATCCTGCCAAGCACGGGCAAAGTCATTTACAGCAGAATAACCTTAAACTGCAGATATGAACATATCAACCTTCTGCATTATCATCTGCCTTCTTACGGAGCTTCCATTGTCAAAGAAGATTTTCTCGATACCATTACCTACACGCTCGAACTGCCGGCAGACAACGCGCAAAGTTTTATTTCCGCTTTCAGCAATGCCGCAAACGGGAAAATTAAAATTTTAAATCACATAATTTTAGAGAGTTAATTATAAAATCCAAAAAAATTCAAAAAAAGTGCTTTACAAGTGCCGTAAAAATAGCTAAATAAGAATTGTTCCTAATAAGAAACGATTCAAAAATAATAAGGAGAAACTATTATGTCTAAAACTCAAGAAAATTTGATGGCTGCTTTCGCAGGTGAATCCCAAGCCAACCGTAAATATCTTGCTTATGCAAAACAA
>CALUWZ010000194.1 GCA_944324625.1 uncultured Mailhella sp.
ACTCTGGATCCCATGGCTACGGGTCTTCTCATTGTTCTTTTGGGCGAAGCCACCAAAATTTCAGGCTATCTTCTTGAAAACGGCGAAAAAACCTATTCAGGAACGCTTGAACTTGGCAAAATCACCGATACATGGGACGCTGAAGGCCAAATCACTGAAGAAAGGGATTATTCCGATATCAGTGAAGAAATGCTCAAAAATGCCGTAACGGACTGGCTTGGAACAAGCATGCAGGAAGTTCCTCCCTATTCTGCGGCAAAACATAACGGACAGGCACTGTACAAACTTGCCCGCCAAGGCAAAGAAACACCTGTCAAAACAAAGGAAATACATATTTCGCACGCCGAGGTTCAATGGGTGAACCTGCCGAGTATGCGATTTCGGGTAACTTGCAGTTCCGGCTCTTATATACGGTCCCTGGCCCACAGCTTGGGGATGCGACTGGGATGCGGAGCAACGCTCACGGAACTTACCCGTGAATACAGCCACCCTTTTTCACTTCAAGACGCTGCAACGCTTGAAGAATTGCTGGAAGATCCGCAAAAACTTTCCGAAAAGCTCATTCCCATCGAAAAAGGTCTGCCCGAATGGCGGATAATCGACCTGAATGAGAAAGAAGCAAAGGCTGTGAAAAACGGCAATCCCATTGCCGCTGCATGTCCTTTTGCGGAAAACGAAAAAGTTTTTCTGCGCAAAGAAGAAACGCTTCTGGCCCTTGCCGAAGCCAAAACAAAGGACGGCAAAACATTCTGGCAGATTTTAAGGGGGCTTGCAACCCTATAACTCCATGCGGAGCATGGACAGGAGGATAGCGCTGTGGCTATGGATACAGCTCAAAAACAAGCAGTTATTGCTGCTCACGCAAAACATGAAGGCGATACCGGTTCCCCTGAAGTACAAATTGCACTTCTTACCGCCCGTATTGAAAGTCTTTCCGAACACTTCAAAACTCACAAGAAAGACTTCCACAGCCGTACAGGTCTTTTGAAACTTGTAGGCCAACGCCGCAAACTTCTTACGTACTTGAAGAAAACTGACATCCAACGTTATCGTTCTCTTATCGAAAAACTTGGATTGCGTAAGTAATTTCAGGGGGAAGCTTGTCTTCCCCTTTATCATTTCAGCAGTCGTGTAAAGGAGGGTCCGTGAAAAATACCGACATGACCTGACAGTGTCGGCATTTTCCGCGGAATCTCCTTACACAGGAGAAAAAAAATGGGTTTACTAGATTGTACTCGTGTTTCCGCAACAGTAGGCGGAAAAGAAATTATTCTTGAAACAGGCAGACTTGCCCGTCAGGCAGCAGGTGCCGTCTGGATTCAGTGCCAAGGCACCGTGGCTTTCACCACCGTTTGTGAAACCCCCCTTGAAAGTCCTAAGGACTTCTTTCCTTTAACCGTTGAATACGTTGAAAAAATGTATGCGGCAGGCCGTATTCCGGGCAACTTCTTCCGCCGCGAAATAGGCCGTCCGAGCGACAACGAAACCTTGATTTCCCGTCTTATTGACCGTCCTATCCGTCCTTTGTTTCCCAAAGGCTACGGCAATGAAGTTCAGGTTCTTGCACAGGTTCTTTCCGCCGACGGCAAAAATCCGCCCGACGTGCACTGCATTACCGCAGCTTCCGCTGCCCTCTGCATTTCCCATATTCCTTTTGACGGCCCCATTGCAGGCGCAAGACTCGGCCGCATCAACGGCGAATTTGTGATCAACCCCACTGTTCAGGAACTGGAAGAAAGCGATCTTGATCTTGTGTTTGCCGCCTCTGAAACAGCAGTTGTCATGGTGGAAGGCGAAGCGAAATTTGTTCCCGAAAACGTTATTATCGAAGGTCTCGAATGGGGCCACAAAGCAATCCAGCCGCTCATCGAAGCCCAAAAAGAACTGGCTAAGCTTGCAGGCAAAGAAAAAGTTGCCTTCACCCCCAAAGAAGACGACGAAGAACTCTATGCCCATGTTGAAAAACTCGCTCTGGAAGCAGGCATGGACAAAGCTCTCCGCGTACCCGACAAACTGCAGCGCAAAGAAGCCAGAAAACAGGTAAAAGACGCCGTCAAAGAAGCCATGCAGAACGATCCCGCTTACGCGGAAAACGAAGAAGCTCTTAAAGAAGTCGGCGTTATCCTTGAACATCTGGAAAAGAAAATCGTTCGTCAGCGCATTCTGAACGAAGGCACGCGCATTGACAACCGCGATACCAAAACCGTACGCCCCATTGAAATCGAAACCAGCGTTCTGCCAAGAACCCACGGTTCCATTATTTTTGCCCGCGGCGAAACCAAGGCGCTTGTTGTCACCACCCTCGGCGCAGGCTCCGACGAACTCCGCACCGACGGCATCAACATGGGCGACGAAGTCAAACACTTCATGCTCCATTACAACTTCCCGCCGTTCAGCGTTGGCGAAGTCAAACCCATGCGCGTATCACGCCGTGAAATCGGCCACGGTCACCTTGCCGAACGTGCGCTGAAAGCCATTATTCCTAGCGAAGAAGAGTTTCCGTTCACCGTGCGTGTTGTTTCCGAAACCGTGGAATCCAACGGTTCTTCTTCCATGGCTGCAGTCTGCGGCGGCTGCCTCTCCCTTATGGACGCAGGCGTGCCGATCAAAACTCCCATTGCAGGCGTTGCCATGGGCCTTATCAAAGAAAACGACGAATATCTTGTACTCACCGACATTTTAGGTGATGAAGACGCCCTCGGCGATATGGACTTCAAAATCGCGGGCAGTGCCGACGGCATTACCGCCGTTCAAATGGATATCAAAATCAACGGCCTTCCCACCGATGTTATGGCCCGCGCCATGGCTCAGGCAAAAGAAGCCCGTCTCCATATTCTGAACACCATGCTCAGCGCCCTGCCCGAATACCGCAAGGAACTTTCCGTCTACGCACCTCAGTATGCCAAACTCATGGTGAACCCTGACACCATCCGCATGATAATCGGCCCCGGAGGCAAGAATATCAAAGCAATCACTGGTGCAACCGGCGCAACCATCGACATTGACGACAGCGGTGAAATCAGCATTTTTGCACCTACCAAAGAAGCTATGGAAAAAACCAAGGAAATGGTGCTTTATTACGACCAAAAGCCTGAACTTGGCAAAAACTATAATGCCAAAGTCCGCCGCATTTTGGAAATCGGCGCCATTGTGGAAATCCTTCCCAATGTGGAAGCCCTTGTGCATATTTCCCAGCTTGATACCAACCGTGTAGCCAAAACCGAAGACATTGCCCGTCTCGGCGAAGACATGCAGGTAAAAGTCATCGAAATCACAGGCGACAAAATCAGAGCAAGCCGCAAAGCCGTTCTTCTCGAAGAACAGGGCATTGAATGGAATCCCGAAGACACTGCCCGCCCTGCCAAAAAAGAACGCAGCGAAAAAGGCGACAGGGGCGAAAGAGGCGGTGAAAAACGCCACGACAGAAAACCCCGCCGTGACCGCGAACAAAAAGAAGAAGAATAATCCATAAAAAAAAGCTCCTTTAGAAAACTAAAGGAGCTTTTTTTTACAAATATTTTTCCGCAATAGTCACTGCCTT
>CALUWZ010000195.1 GCA_944324625.1 uncultured Mailhella sp.
GTAAGCCCCAAAGCTGCCAGCAGGGAACGGTGAGCGGCACGTTCTTTGCCTTTTTTCATAATATCACTGCGCATAATTGCACTCCTCCGGAAAATGATATTGTATTGTACGGATTTTGCGTATAAAATCAATAGCAAAAATACAAAAAAAGGCACAAATTCCTTTGCGCCTTTTGGGAACCGGACACCCAATAACAACCGTTACCGTTGCTTCCTTTCGGATCTGGCGGGGTTGGCGGCGTTACCGCCGTCCGGTTTCCTTTTTGGTTTTATACAGGAACAAAAGCTTGTTTGTCAAGTTTTTGTTTAAAAAGAAAAAGCCTTATTGCTAAGGCTTTTTCATAAATTTATTGTTTTGCATTTTCAGCAGGTTCTGTCTGCTGCGGTTCTGCCTGTTCGTTTTGTTCTGCTTTGTTTTCCACTGCTTCGGAAGCGGGTTTTTCTTCAGAAACAGCGTTTTGGTCTGCAATTTCTGCAGGAGCTTTCGTTTCTGCAGGAACATCCTGTACGGAAACAGGAGCTGGCTGAGCCGGTACGGTTTCTTCAAATTGCACGTCCAGAACGGATGCAGTGTCATTTTTGCTTGCAGTAAGCACATTGTAGCCGAGAGAGGTTACAACAAACATAACAGCCAAAAATGCGGTAAGTTTTACCAATATGCCGCCTGCTCCTTGGCTGCCGAAAACAGAACTGTTTCCGCTGCCGCCGAAAATAACGCCCATTCCTTCACGGCCTGACTGCAAAAGAATAAGAACTATTAAAACAAGACATACCAAAATATGAAGAACTAAAATACCTGATTGCACAAGTTGCTCCTTATTGTGTCAATGCACCTTTCATTTTATACGGAAAGTAGTATTAACGCATATTTAAATTTTTGCAAGAAAAAAATGCGCTTAGAAAAAATTAGCCGTTTATGCCAAGATGATTTTGGCAAAACTGTCGGCTTTCAGGGATGCTCCGCCGACCAAAAGGCCGTCTACGTTTTTAAGACCGAGAATGGCATTTGCGTTTTCGGGTTTTACGCTTCCGCCGTATAAAATTCTGGTCTGGAATACGGAAGTGCCGATGATGTCTTTTAAAAGTTCGCGGATAATGGCATGGGCTTCGACAATGTCTTCAGTGCCTGCCGTTTTGCCCGTGCCTATGGCCCAAACGGGTTCGTAGGCAATGACAAGGCGTTCGGGACTGAGCGGAGTAGGAAGTTTTGCAAGGGTTTGGCTGAGCTGTTCGGATAAAACGTCATACAGTCTGCCGGCTTCTCTCTGTTCCAGCGTTTCACCGATGCAGGCAATGACATTCAGGCCGCCGGCAAGGGCAAAGCTGGTTTTCTGGCCTACAAGGGTATTTTCTTCTTTGATGATGTGCCTGCGTTCGGAATGGCCCGTAAGAACCCATTTTGCGCCTGCGTCCAGAATCATGGACGGAGAAATTTCACCTGTGAAAGCACCGTCTTTGGCAGGATAAACATCCTGTGCGCCAAATTGCAGGACAGATTGTTTTCCTGCGCACTGCACGCTTGCTTCAAGGCTGATAAAAGACGGGAATATAATAACTTCTCTGTCTTCGGGAAGTGTGTTGTTTAAAATATTGGACAGTTCCTGTATGGTTTCTTGTGCTTCTTTGGAATTTTTATTCATTTTCCAGTTGGCGGCAATAATTTTTTTCATGGATAATCCTCCGCTGTAAACTCAGCTGATAAATATATCTTAAATTAAAAGAAATTGCAAAGGGATAATTGTGCCTTTAAAACTTTGACAGAAAAATTTCAAACGCATATACTGACACCAATGCCAAAGCCAGAGGTTTAGTATGCGTGAACTTTGTTTGGAAGAGGCCGTATCGGTTCTGCGGGAAGAGGGAAGTCTTATTTACCCGACGGAAACATTTTACGGCATTGGGTGCAAAATATCATCGGATAAGGCCATTTCGTCTATTTTTCAGATTAAAAAGCGTCTGCTTGCTTTGCCGCTTCCAACCATTGTCTGTGATTTGGAGCAGGTTTTTGCCTGTACGCAGCTTTCGTCTTCTTTGATTAAAGATGTGCAGGACTTGGCTGTTCAGTTTTGGCCCGGTCCTTTAACCTTTGTTTTGCCTGCCAGAAAAAGTGTTTCTCCTCTTCTGACCGGCGGAACCGGCGATATTGCTTTGCGCTTGAGTTCTCATCCCGTTGCCGCGGCATTGGCCAAGGGAGCAGGGGAGCCCATTGTTTCCAGCAGCGCCAATATCAGCGGAAAGGCTCCTGCCTCTGATTTTCAGGAGCTTGACAAGGATTTGCTCAATCATGTGTCAGGTTTTATTAATTTGCCGCCAAAGCCCCTTGGCGGTCTTGCATCAACACTTGTGGAGCTTAAAGGTGATAAAATAGTTAAAGTTTTGCGTGAAGGCGCAATATCTTCCAATCAAATCCGAGAATGCGGCTTTGCTGTTTTATAGAGGTTTTTTTATGAAAAAATGTCCCTACTGCCAAAAAGATATTTCCAAGTATGACAATCCGTATCCCACGGCGGACTGTATTATTTATGACGAAGAAAAAGGCATTGTGCTGATTGAACGCAACAATGAACCCCACGGGCTAGCCCTGCCCGGCGGTTTTGTGGAAACAGGCGAAAGCGTGGAGGAAACGGCAGTGCGCGAAATGAAGGAAGAAACAGGGCTTGATGTTGAACTTCTCGGGATTTTGGGCGTGTATTCAAAGCCTGACCGCGACCCCCGTTTTCATACCCTGACCGTAACGTATGCGGCAAGGGCTAAAAACCCGCAGGAAATGAAAGCAGGCGATGACGCTTCCAATGCCCATTTTAGGAAATTGGAAGATATTCCGCATTTATGTTTTGACCATGATACGGCAGTAGCGCATTTTAAGGATTATTTGGCAGGAAAAAGACCTTTGCTTCCCATTGCAAAGTAATTTTTTTATATTTTTCGGTTCAGCCCTTTTTGTTTGAAAAGGGCTTTTTTTGCGGAAAAGGAAAATTTTTTTCGGTCAATGGAATTTAAAAAGGCATTAACTTTGTGACGCGGCAGTCTTATGTATTGCTGAAAATAAAAAAGCCCTCATAAGAGGGCTTTTTTATATCAAATCAGGATTGCTATTAGCCAACGGTGTAGAAATTGGCAGCAGGAGCCATACATACCGGGCAAGGTTCGCTCATGGGGCCTTCGTGGGTGTAGCCGCATACGGGACAGATGTAGAATTCTGCGCCTTGGAGTTCGTTGTTTGCAGCTTTTTTGTAGAGGTTAGCGTGGCATTCTTCAACTTCGTTCACAAAGCCCATGTATTTGGCGATTGCGTTTTGGCCTTCTTCATTGGCTTCTTTGATCATTTCAGGATACATTTTGGTGAATTCGTAGGTTTCACCGCTGATAGCGTCTTGAAGGTTGGCTGCGGTGTCACCGATTTTGCCGGCATTGCGGAGGTGAGCATGAGCGTGAATGGTTTCAGCTTCGGCAGCAGCACGGAAAAGTTTTGCTACCATGGTAAGACCTTCTTTGTCAGCTTGTTTTGCATAAGCAAGATATTTACGGTTGG
>CALUWZ010000196.1 GCA_944324625.1 uncultured Mailhella sp.
GCCTGCAGAAATATTTCTTTTTTCAGCACGTCGGGGTGCAGGCTGCGGGGAGGAAAAAGCATGCCGCCGCCGCTTGAAAAAAAAAAAAAAAAAGACAGGGAGCTGTCTTCGCCAAGACGCCACTCGGCATAGGGCGCAAGCGTGCCGTTTTCGGCAAAAACAGCTTTGCGCACCCTGTGCGCCAAAATGGTCTGCGGATATTTTTCCGCCTCTTTAAGCAGTTTTTCCAGCCAGTCTTCGGGATAAAAAATATCGTCGTCCGCCGTGACAATGACGTCATCGGGATAGGCAAGAAGGGCAGGAATCAGTTTTTTATAGCTTTTTATGTCTTCGGTGAAAGAAATTGTCAGGCCGAAATCACAAAATTTTTTCACGGAAGGCGGCACATCGTCTAAACCGCCGGGAAACTGCTCCTTTGCAAGCCACAGAATGATTTTGCCGGGCTTTGCGCTTTGGGTGAAAAGCGAATACAGCGTATAAGGCAGGATATCCATGCGCTGAGGGAAACTTGTCAGGGACACTATGATTTTTTGTCCCTCCGCATTTTCCCGTATGCCGCAGCCTGCAAAACCGTGCAGAAGACCGTCGAAAAAACGGTGATTGATAATCAAATGCCCTTTGTATTCATAATAAACGGTACGGCCTTCCTGTGACATAAGAATTTTGCCTCAATAAATCAGTATTATTCAATTTTCAGAACTTGCCAATAAAAAAACGTGCCTTAAAACATTTCACCCTTTGAAAACGAAACAACCGTTTTCTGCCAAAAAGCGTGAAGAAGAATCGGTTCCAAAATAGGGTAAAGCCCCCATGCAGCAATCTGCTGTCATTGTGAAATATCAATGCAAAGCGGATAAAAAACTAAATACGGGCAGATTTGGCCCAAAAACCGTAAGACATCAATGTCCCGTAATATTGTATTTTTTCAGTTTATACTGCATGAGGCTTCTTGAAATGCCGAGCATTTCCGCGGCGCGGGACTGCACAAATTCCGCACGCACCAGGGCGCGGCGTATGACGGCGCCTTCGATTTTGTCCAGCGTCTGCGCCAAATCCATGGTAAACGGCAGCAAATCCACCGCACTTTTGAACTGGGCGTCTTCGTCCTTGATTTCGGGCGGCAGGTCTTCCACGCCTATTTCCTTATGCGGAACCATGACCACACAGCGTTCCACCACGTTCTGCAATTGGCGGATATTGCCCTGCCAGTCATAGCCGTTCAGGTAATTGAGCGCCTCATTGCTGAAATATTTTTGGGGCATATTGTTTTCCACGCAGATTTTATTGATAAAATGCGCCACAAGGAGCGGAATGTCCTCGCGCCGTTCCCGAAGGGGCGGCATGTCGATTTTCACCACATTGAGGCGGTAAAACAAATCTTCGCGGAATTTGCCCTGACTGACGAGTTCGTGCAGGTCCTGGCCCGTGCTGACCACAATGCGCACGTCTACGGTTACGGGTTCCGTGCCGCCCACGCGTTCAATGGTTTTATCCTGCAGAAGGCGCAGAAGCTTGACCTGCAGTTCCATGGACAGCCCGCCGATTTCACTGAGATACAGCGTGCCTTGGTCGGCAAGTTCTATGCGTCCGCGCTTCATGGCAACGGTATCCTGTATGCCGGAACTTTCCTGTCCGAACAGTTCAATATCCAGATTTTCGGGGGTAAAGGCCTGACAGTTGACCTGCACAAAGGGCATATCCTTTCTCGGGGACGCAAAGTGCATGGCTTTTGCTATGGAAGACTTGCCCGTTCCGGACTCGCCGCAGATAAGCACGGCAGACTTGCTCTGCGCCACCCTGTCCACCAGCGCCAAGGTATCCAGAATTGCCTTGGATTTGCCTATGATCTGATGGGAGCTGAAACGTTCCTCCAAGCTTTCGCGCAGTATCTGATACTGCCTGTGGGTCTTGGAAAGCTCCATGGCATTGTGCAGGGAAAGCAGAAGCTCGTCATTGGCAAAGGGTTTGGTAATATAGTCAAAGGCGCCGTGACGCATAACTTCCACGGCACTTTCAATGCTGCCGAAAGCCGTCATGATCAGCACGGGCAGGCGCGGCCAGTTCTTTTTGATCTGCTCCAAAAGCTCGCGTCCCGTGATTTTGGGCATTTTCATGTCCGTTATGACCACATCGGTTTCCGACTGCTCCAAATACGGCATAACCATTTCGGGATCGTTCAGGGTGGTGACTTCATACCCCTCGTCTTCCAAAATGGCCTGCAGAATGAGCAGATAGTTTTTTTCGTCATCTATGATAAGCACTCGGCCGTTCGCCATGATTTACTCCTTGTTTTTCGTAAAAGACAATATATTCAATATGTCATGCACAATAATTAAAAATATAATTTTCCGTCGTCAATGTCTTTCACGGTGTTTTTGTCCGCATTGTTTTTGGCGTCCGCGGTTTTTTCGGCGTTTTTGTCTGCCCTGCCTGCCTGCTGTTCGGCAAATCTGCTTTCCGCCGCCTCACTGACATCCTGAGAAACAGGCAGAACAAATTCCACGCAGGCACCCGATATTTGGCCTTTTTCCTCGGCATTATACAGTTTCAGACACCCGTTATGCGCTTTTATGATGCTCTGCACAATGGGCAGGCCAAGGCCCGTGCCCGTATCCTTGGTGGTGAAAAAGGGATCGAGGAACTGGCTGACATCGCCCTTAAATCCCGTGCCGCTGTCCGTAAAGGTCAGACACACATGGTCAAACTCTTCCTTGCCCTGCACGGTTATGCTGCCGTCCCGTTCCATGGCCTGCTCGGCATTGACAAAAACATTGTATACTGCGCGGTACAGCAAATCCGCATCACCCCGTATGCACAGCCTTTCAGGCAGCAGATTTATAAGTTCAATATTTTTCTCCGCAAAAGAAGACTGGAGAAAAGCCCATACCTTCTGCACCGTTACGGCAAGGTTGACAATATCGTCCCCCGCTTTTCTCGGCTTTGCGTAATCCAGAAAGTCTGAAACCGTATTGCTGAGCCGTTTTGATTCGTCATAAATGGCATTGACAAGCTGCGTGCCCGTCTTATCCATATTGCCTCGGTTTATAAGGTATTCGGAACTGGATTTGATAATGCCGAGGGGATTTCGGATTTCATGGGCAATGCTTGAAACCATGCGGCCCATGGAAGCGAGTTTTTCGCTTTGGCTGAGCTCCGCCTCAAGCTGTTTGGTGCGCTTTATGCGCTCGGAAATAATGCGCTCCGCAAGCTTGGCAATAATCTGCAGAAGCACGAACAAAATCAATATGGACAAAGTAAAGCCGAACAATATGGTCCACTGGGAGCGTATGGCTATTTTATACAGATCCGTCACGTCCTGCATGATTTCCAGTGCGCCCAAAATGGGTTTGTCCTTGTCGTCCACGTTTTTGAAAGGCGCAAGCTCATAGTCTATGGTCAGCGGATACACGGTGCGCAGGGTAAAAGTTTCTTCGGGCAGATTGGGGGTGAAAAGCGCCTGCAGAAAACTCATTTTGGACATGATTTCAAA
>CALUWZ010000197.1 GCA_944324625.1 uncultured Mailhella sp.
GTTTGTTTTTGCCGCAGGTCATTTGAATTATTTTATGTTTGTGGTGCTTGGCATTATGTTTATGTGCGGCGTGTCAGGTTCCAATATCTGCAACACCATGGTTAAGGAAACCTGTCCCAAGGAACTGACGGGTACGGCCCTCGGTCTTTTCAATATGTTTTATCCTTTGTGGACGGCGCTTACTCAGGTTTTGTTCGGAAAAATCCTTATTTATGCCAATCAGGCAGGCTATGATACCGTAAGTTCCTACCGCATGGCCTGTGGACTGGTGCTGCTGAGCGCCGTGCTTGCGCTTATCTGCAGTTTTGTTTCCAAAGATACCTATAAGCTTTCCCATGCGGATGCCTGATAAATGAAAGAAATTCTTTTTTTCAGCTTCGGCGGTCTTAAAGCAGGTCATGCCCAAGATTATGCGGCAGGTACGGGCGTCAGTGTTTTTTTGTTTGACAGGCTATGTCCTGCAGGCATTGACATTCGCGGCGGAGGTCCTGCAGGCAGGGAAACAGCTTTGCTCGAACCGCAAAAAGGTGCAGGAGGAATTCATGCCTTGGTGCTTTCAGGAGGTTCGGCTTTCGGGCTTGATGCCGCCGGCGGAGTTATGCGCTATCTGGAAGAACGGGGAATAGGCTTTGACGTGGGAGTTACCAAGGTTCCTCTTGTGTGTCAGTCCTGTATTTTTGATTTGACCGTGGGCAGCCATGCAGTCCGTCCTGACGGAGAAATGGCCTATAAAGCATGCCTTGCGGCTGACAGCAGGGAATTTTTGCAGGGAAATGTCGGTGCGGGCACAGGTGCGAGCGTCGGCAAGGTCTGCGGTATGGATTATGCCATGAAAACGGGCATAGGAGCCTGTGCTTTGGAGCATGACGGAATAAAAATCGGCGCAGCCGTTGTGCTTAATGCCCTTGGTGATGTGTTTGATCCGCAAAGCGGTGAAAAAATTGCAGGCGTGCTTGCGCAGGACAGAAAACATTTTTCCCCTGAAAGAACGGCGCAAAGCGAACTGATGAAACTTTTGGCTGACAGAAAAAATCTTTTTTCCGCAGAGCAATGCACAGCCAATACCACTTTGGGCATTGTTTTTACCGATGCATGCCTTGATAAGGAAGGGCTTTCAAAAATTGCTTCCGTGACACACAATGCCTTTGCACGTGTGATTAATCCCGTGCACACCATGGCTGACGGCGATACCGTGTATGCCGTGAGCATGGGGGATAAACGGGCAGACATTAATGCTCTCGGCGTTTTGAGCGTAAAAGCTATGGAAATAGCTCTGGTCCGTGCCGTAACGGAGGCAGATTCTGCTTATGGTCTGCCGTGCAGCAGGGATATTTTGGGATAATATTGCAAATAAAAAAGGCGGCACGGGCCGCCTTTTTTATTTTTGCTGATGATATCCGTATGATTTGTTTCAGTCTGAAAACTGGCAGATTTTGCGGATTTTCAAGTCTGCCGCCGTGCTGTTTTCGGTAATGAACTGACAGAAGGTAATGGGAGAAATATAGCCTTCTTCCCATGACAGGGTCATTTCCACTGCAAAATCGGGGTGTTCCGCTTCTCTCCACTCGGTAAGAACGGGCCGTATGTTGCGGGTCTTGAGTACGCCTTTTTTGTTGGTTTTGCTGAACGGAATTTCGTTTTTTCGGCAAAATGCTTCCACAGCCTGCACAACTTCTTTTTTGTCAAGTTTGGCATGGCCGAACAGGAAACGCTCCCTGACGGCGTTTTCAATTGTTCCGTGTATGGGCAGTTCTTCGATTTTGGTAATTTCCATACCCTGCAGCATGTGCGGGTTTAATGCTTTGAATACTTCTTCCTTGCTCATGGGGCTGCGCAGGGTTACGGCAAACCATTCCGCTTCGCTTTCAATGCCTGTGGAAAGGGCCATGCCGAAGGTCAGGAGAGGCAGGGGATGGAAGCCTTGGGAAAATGCCAAGGGCAGTTTTGCACGGCGCATGGTTCTGTCAAAAAGCGCCTGAATTTCCAGCTGGCTCAAAAAGGCGGACTGTCCCAGTTTTTTATGCCAAATGCGGTAGCGCACGGCTTTTTGCTTCAGTCTTTCGTCAATTTGCGGAACTTCGGCTTTTTCGTGCGGTTTCGGTGCGGGAATGGGGCCGAATTCCGTTTGGTCCCTGTGGTCTTGGTTGAGTTTTGTCTGCAGGACGGCGTCTCCCTGTTCATGGATAAGGGATTGGCCTGCCTTGGTATCGCAGGCACCGCAGTTTCGGCACGGATTGTAGCGGCAGTCTTGGGTAATTTTTTCCTGCAAAGCCCTTTCCCGTTCCTTGAGCAAAAATTCTTTGGAAAGGCCTGCTTCCAAATGTTCCCAAGGCAGAGGGGCATTTAAATCCCTCGGACCTGTCCAGTCTTCAATATTTATGCCGCATTCTTCGGCTGCTTCATACCACGGGTCAAGGCTGAATCCTTCCACCCATGTGGAAAATACTGCCCCTTTTTTGTATGCCGCTTCAATGAAAGGCGCAAGCCGTCTGTCACCGCGGGAAATTATCCCTTCAAGATGGCTCATGGCAGGTTCGTGCCAGCGCATGACAAGGGCTTTTTCTTTTTTGAACCGGTCACGCAGGTAAAAAATGCGCTTTTTCATTTCTTCCATGGAAATTTGTGCTTCCCATTGGAAAGGGGTGTGGGTTTTGGGCACAAAGGGAGAAAGGGCTGCGGTTACGGCAATGCGCGGGCCTTCCATGTATCCTTTTTCGTTGGGTTTGCGGCAGCAGTCACGGACTTTTTTGCACAGTTCCAAAATGGCGTCCAAATCTTCATAGGTTTCTGTGGGCAGGTCTATCATAATATAGAGTTTTACCTGCTGCCAGCCGTAGCCGACCAGCTGGCGCACATGGTGGATAAGGGCTTCTTCGGTAATGCCTTTGTTGATGACATCGCGAAGCCGCTGGCTTCCTGCTTCGGGCGCAAGGGTTGCGCCTGTTCTGCGTATGCCTGCCATGGCCTGCATAATGTCGCCGTCAACGGAACCGACGCGCAGGGAAGGCAGGGAAATAGAAATCTGTTCTTTCTGACATTTTTTGGCAGATTCCAAAAACAGTGTTTTCATAAGGGAAAAGTCACCGCAGGAAAGGGCCAGAAAAGAAACATCGTCAAAACCTGTTTTTTCAAGGCAGGTATCCAGAATTTTTTGAATTTCTTCCACATTGCGTTCACGGGACGGACGCAGGGTCATGCCTGCCTGACAGAAGCGGCAGCCCCTTGTGCAGCCGCGCGCTATTTCAAGGGAAAGCCGATTGTGCACGGCTCCGAAAGGCACCACTTGGGTTTCGGGATAGGGGGCGTCTTTTAAATCTGCCACGGCACGGCGTTTTATTTGGGTATAATCGCTGAATTTCGGTTTCAGGCTTCCGTCTTTCTGCAGGTCAAAGAAACGGGGTACGTAAATGCCGGGGATATGGCGTGCTTCTTCAAGAAATTGGGTCTTTGTCCATTTTTCGCGGCGTGCCTGCATAAGAA
>CALUWZ010000198.1 GCA_944324625.1 uncultured Mailhella sp.
AAAATGTTCATGGCCGGCATTATTCCGGGCATATGCATTGCCATTGCTCTCAGCACTGCCCACTATTTCCTCTGCCGTAACCTTAAAACTGAAGGGCTTGCATGGTCACGTGCCGCTCTTCGCAAAGCCACCCGCGACGGTTTCTGGTCCATTATGGCTCCCGTTATCATCTTGGGCGGTATTTACGCAGGTACCTTTACTCCGACGGAAGCAGCCGTCGTGGCTATTGTGTACACTGTGATTATCGGTGTGTTTGTTCACAAGGAACTTACTTTCAAGGCGTTCATGAACTCCTTGAAAACAACCTCTTGGCTTACTGGCCGCGTGCTTGTTCTTGTGTTTACGGCTACTGCGTTCGGTTATCTTCTGACCGCGTACCGTCTGCCCATTTACATCGCTGACTGGATGCTTGAATTTACGGACAATGTATATGTTGTTTGGATGCTGGTGGTTATCTTCCTCCTCTTCCTCGGCATGTTCATGGAAACCTTGGCTATCATCATGCTGGTAACGCCTGTTCTTCTGCCTCTTATGACGGCATTCGGCGTTGACCCCATCCACTTCGGCATCGTGCTGATTTGCTGCTGCGCCATCGGTTTCGCAACACCGCCTCTCGGTGAAAATATGTTCGTAGCTTCCGGTATTTCCAATGAAAGCCTTGAAGCCATATCTTTGAAGGCATTGCCGCTGGTTGGCATTAACATTGTTGCCGTAATCATCATTGTTTTGTTCCCGCAGTTGTCTTTGTGGTTGCCAAGTTTCTTGGAATAGTGTATAGATAAAATAAACAGCTCCCTATCATCGGGGTGGGGAGCTGAGAATAAACGGTTTTGAAGAACCAAAATTTCAACTTAGGAGAGCCCTATGAAATTCAAAAGCCTTCTTTCTTTAGCACTTGCTGCTATGCTCATTCCAGCCATGCCTCTTATGGGTAATGCAAAAACCTATAATATGGCTGTAGGTGACCCAGAAGACTCCGACCAAGGTTATGCAGCTTTGGCATTCAAAAAATACGTTGAAGAAAAATCCAATGGCGCTACCAAAATTGAACTTTTCTTCGGTTCTGCTTTGGGTGACGAATCCGAAAGCTTCCGCAACGTTCAAAAAGGCACACTTCCTCTTGCATGCGGCGGTATCGCAAACCTCGTACCTTTTGAAAAACGTCTCGGCCTTTTGACCCTTCCTTATCTTTGGACCAACCTTGACGAAGTTGTAGCAGGCACCACCGGCAAACCTGCAGAACTCATCAACAGCTATGCAATCAAAGCAGGCTTCAGACTTCTTACCTTCACCTACAGTGACTGGCGCTACATTTCCAACGGCCGCAAACCTATCACCAAAATGGAAGATATGAAAGGCTTGAAATTCCGTGTTCCACAGTCTGCTGTTCTTATCGCTTCCTACAAAGCTTTCGGCGGCAGCCCGACCCCTATTTCATGGTCTGAAACCTTCACCGCTTTGCAGCAAGGCGTTGTTGACGGCCAATGCTACGGCTACATCGGCTTCCAAGCTATGAAATTCCTTGAAGCCAACCAAAAATACCTTACCGAAGTACACTACACCTACCAAATTCAGCCTATCGTAATCAGCGAACGCGTATTCCGCAAACTCAGCGCTGAAGAACAAAACCTCATGGTTGAAGCCGGTAAATACGCTCAGGAACAAGTATTGGCATTCCAAAAAACCGACGGCGAAAAAGCTAAGCAAGCTCTTATCGCTGCAGGCCTCCAAGTTTCCCAGCTCACTGACGAAGATCAATGGGCAAAAGCAGCTTATGAAAAAGTATGGCCCGAAATGGCTGAATTCGTAGGCGGCAAGGACGCTATCAACGAATACTTGAGAGCTATGGGCAAACCAGAATGGAACAACTAATCCATAGGGATTAAAAATTATAAAGGGGCGGATTATCCGCCCCTTTTTTTTTGCTGCAGTTTCAGCGGCAGTAAACCTCTTATGCAGGCGGAATTAAAATTATTGGATGCAGGCCTGTCTTTTTTGTATGCATTTGATGTGTTCTTCAAACCGCGGACGGCGGCAGCGGCGTCTGCGCAATGCGTTCGGCAGCAAGCTGCCGTTTTTATTTTGACGGCCCATGCTTTGCCAGCAGCCTAAGCCAAAGGGAAGAGGCAATCAAAAAAAAGCTGTTAAAGACGGGTATCCTTTTGAAATATAAAAAATTTTTTTTTGTGTTTTTTTAAGAACACATTTGTGAATTTATTCTTTTTTATGTGAAAACAACAAAAAATACGAAACAGCCGATCAATGATTTGTAAAATTTCTGTAAAAGAAAAGTAAAAAAAATTTAGTGACATTTTTGCCGGAAAGTGTTTGACGAAGGCATTAAATACGTGAATAAAATTTAACGTTAACCATATAACATACTGAAATTATAAGTAAAAAATGTTTACAGCTGTACGGATAATCGCTTGTTTCTGCCTATTTTCTTAAAAAGAAGAACTTCACACTTTTAAGTAGCCATTTGGAAAAAACTATGTTACTTATTTAACAAGTCATAAAGGTTTCCTCCTGTGAAAGTATTGCTTTTTCTTTCGAAACCCTAATGTCTTTGTTTTTTTGTAAGGTTCATTATAAGGGGTTGTAAATTGAGCCTTAGAAAATTTTGAGGAGGTTTCATGCTAAAAAACGCATTAAAAGCATTTTTTGACCACTTTGAAAGCTATCTCTGCCAATTTCTGCTGGTTTTCTTTGTGTGCGTCATCTTCATGCAAATTGTTCTCAGACAGCTTAACATGTCTTTGAGCTGGACTGAAGAAATTGCTCGTTTTGCATTTATTTGGTTTATTCTTTTTGGGGCTTGCTATGCAACACGTCTTTGTGCTTTGAACCGTGTGACTGTGCAGTTTTTGAAAGCACCGAAATGGGTGACCAACACCTTTTTGTTCATCGGTGATGTGATTTGGGTGATTTTTTCTCTGGTTATGGCTTATTATGGACTTCTCGCCGTGCTGGATCTTCGGGAATTTCCATACTACACCCCTGCTCTTGACTGGGATTTGGGTTATGTTTACCTTGTTTTCCCGCTCAGCTTTACGTTAATGGCAATCCGCATCATTCAAGTTAACGTAATGAAGTATATCCTGAAAATCGAAATTGCCGACCCTGACCAAGAGGCAATGGAAGAAAGTAAGAAAGCACTTAAAGCAGAGGTGGAAGAAGAATGTTAGAAATGACTCCCGGAATGATCGGAGCGATTCTCTTCTTTGTATTTTTCGCTCTGTTGCTTATTGGCAGCCCCATCATGGTGGCACTTGGTATTGCTACGATGTCATGCTTTTTCCTTCTTGGCATTGACATCAGTATCATGATTGAAAAAGCGTTTGCTAACCTGACTGCTTTTCCGCTTATGGCTTTGCCCTGCTTTGTGCTTGCCGGGGCGCTCATGGAGGCGGCGGGCATATCGAAACGTCTTGTGCATATTGCTGAAAA
>CALUWZ010000199.1 GCA_944324625.1 uncultured Mailhella sp.
ATGGATCATGTCTTCGGCACGGGACGCATAACGTTCGGCAACGTAACTATGCTAGCAGGACTCAGCTTTATACCGCTCCTTATCGGCCTGTTTGCCTTTCCCGAAATAATGCAGGCAGTCAGCCAGCAAAAACAAAACTCCGAAGCAGTCGAAGTGGATAAAAGCAGATTAAGTTTCAGCGAATTTAAACAGCACATCAAAACCATTGTCAGAGGCAGCATTATCGGCGTTATTCTGGGAGCCATTCCGGGTATCGGAGGAGCACCGGCAGCATATTTGTCATACAGCGAAGCAAAACGCTTTTCCAAAAAGCCGGAAGAATTCGGCAAAGGAAGTCTGGAAGGAATTGCCGCCGCAGAATCCGGCAACAACGGCGTATGCGGTTCCACCCTTATCCCCCTGCTCTCTTTGGGCGTTCCGGGAGACATCGTTACGGCAGTTATGCTCGGAGCATTCATGATGCACAACATCACGCCGGGGCCGCTGCTTTTTGAAAATAACCTGCCCTTTGTTTACTCTTTGTACATCGGCATTATCGTCAGCTCCTTCTTCCTGTATCTTTCAGGCATTGCCTGCATCAAAAGCTTTTCAAAAGTTTCAAAGATTCCGAAATTCATTTTATTTCCGTGCATTCTGTCCATCTGCATTTACGGTGCCTATTCCATTAACAACAGTGAATTTGACCTGCTGATTATGACGTGCATGGGAGTTATCGGCTGTTTTATGCGCTGGAACCAAATTGCCGAAGCGCCGTTTATCGTAGCTTTTATCTTAGGGCCGCTGTTTGAAGACAATTTAAGACGCTCCCTGCTGATTTCCGACGGAGACACGTCCATTTTATGGAGTACCCCGATCTGCTGGTTCTTCATCGTATTAACGGTTATCTCCATCATAATAACCATTAAAAAAGAAATTAAAATCAGACAAAACAAATACATGAACGAATGCAGATAATATTTTCCTGTCTGCAGGCTTTACCCCCATTGAAACCCCGTACTGTTTCGCGTCACAGGTTTCAATGGGGCGACAATTTTAATCAGCGGCCATAAAAAGCCTCGGACAAGCCAGCAGACCGCACCATTGCAACTTCCGTGCTTTTTACCGAAAATTTTCAGTCAGAACTGCAGGCCCCATTGACATGCTTAACACTGCTTTCTGATTTATGCTGTCCGCATCGTATTCTGCTCATCCGAAAAGTTATTCAGCAGCAGGGAAAACTTTTTATTTCCGCAAAACATTCCCGTTCTTCGACTGATTTTCCGAAAAACATTGCCTATCTGTCTGCATCTATGCCTCCTGCAGATATCAGCATAAAAATATTGCCGGCTCATTTTTCATTTTCAAAAATTTTTATTGCCATTTTGTTTATCTGCTCCCGCATATTTTGAAAATTTTACTGCATTCTGAAATCTTACCCGCCAAAACAGCCTGCAGCGGCACGGTTATTGTAATTTTCGAAAAAACAAGCTATAATATGCAGCAATACAAACAGTCCAACTATTATGCATAGGTTTGTTATGCGTCTGGAACAATTAAAACTGCTGCTGCTTATGGAACGGTATGAAACCCTTTCTGCCGTTGCGAAAATTCTGAATACTTCACAGTCAACCATAAGCTACAATTTAAAAGAACTGGAAAAGGAACTGGATACCCCTCTTTTCAGCCGCGAAGGAACACACCTCAAATTCACAGCCAAAGGACGCCGGCTTATTCCGCATATCGAAAACATCGAACAAGCTCAAAAAAACATTATAAATATTGCTCAAAAAGCCAGAACGCAAACAGCTGTTGCAGGCAAAATGCTGATTGGCTATGATTCCCGTTCGTGCGGCAAATTTTTGGTCGAATCACTCATAACATTAAAAAAACGAATGCCCGGCATTAATGCCTCCATGTATTTAACCGAATATAAAAATATCATCGAAAAAATTTCCTATAAAGAATTTAACGCGGGAGTCATACAAACAAACACCCTAAATGAAGTGGAAATTCTCAGCCTCATCCTGTCCAACGGATTAAATTATCAGCTCTTGTTTTCGGAAAATATTTATTTTGTGGCAGGAGAAAAACATCCTCTGTGCAAAAAAGAAAGCTGCCGCCTGACTGAGCTCATGCAGTACCAATTTATTACCAGCAAAAAAATTTCCGAAAATCTCTATACAAAATTCCTGCAGAAAAACGGCAACAAAAAGGAATTGCTTTTTGTACCGGATTATCAAACCCAGCATACGCTGCTTGAACAATGCGAATATATAACGTTCATGCCGTACAGTGCCTTCAGCGAAGCCGCTGAGAGCCACAAATACAAACTGAAAATCATAAAGCTTGACGATTTTATCTGCAAATGCAATTTTTGGCTCCTTTCCGCCGGCAAAGCACTGTCAGCAGCAGAACAGGAAATGCTGAAAGAACTATACAGTTCCATACAATCCGTGATCAAGGAGAACACATAATGCGTTTACTCCAACTGCAGATTCTATCCCTGCTGGAAAAAGAACATTCTTTAATAAACGTAGCTCACAAACTCTACATTTCACAGCCTTCCATAAGCACTGCACTTAAAGAACTGGAACACGAACTTGGCTGTACCCTTTTGGAGCGCACGAACAGAGGCATGAAATTTACGGCAGCAGGCATGGAAGTTTTGCAGCAGGCAAAAATAATTTTAGAAGAATGCGAAACAATCAAAACTTTATGCCGCCCGTCGCCCGCCGCGGCAATTCCTCATATACGGCTTGGGCTGGAACCGGACACAACCAAAGAATTATATGCCGGCCTTTTGGTTTCGCAGGAAAAAAATAAAAAATACAACATAGAAAGCTTTTTTGACAACCGCAGAGAACTTATTGACAAACTCCATGAAGAAAAAATCGATGCCTGTATTCTGTCAGTCGGCCCCAAAAAATATGAACCTTCCCTCTGGGAATTAATCACGCGGCATTCCCTGCACTGCACAAGCCTTTATGAACAAAAAATCTGTTTCATCACTGCCGCAGCACACCCCCTGCAGCAAAAGCCTGCTGTCTGCCTTGAGGATATCCTGCAGTATTCATACGTAACGCTTACCGGTTCCCGAGACAAATATTTTGTGGACTTATTCGAAGACAATGCCAAAAACAAATATGTCACCTATATTTATGACCCCGAAAGCTATTATACCTTTCTTGAGCACACTGACACAATCGGTATATGCTGCTGCGATGAAATCGAAAAAAACAACATCAGATACGGCAGAAATTTAAAAGCCTTGGCAGCTGCAGATTTTACGTTCAAATACCAAACGGTATTCATCCGAAAAAAAACATCCATCCAAAACGAGCTGAATTTACTGCTGAAAACCCTGAAACGCATTTCCCATTAACAACCTGCCTGCGCAGGTTTTTTTATGTCTTACGGTTATTTTTTTGTGAATAAAATAATTTATTCGACCGCAAC
>CALUWZ010000200.1 GCA_944324625.1 uncultured Mailhella sp.
TAGCAAAAATTGTTCATTAAGTCAAATTTTTGTTTTTTCTGATTAGACTTGACAATGATAATCATTATTGATAAGAGAAATCTAAAGGAGCAGTTTTATGAGTAAAACACAAAGCAGAATGACCCGTCAGCGCCGTGTTATTTTGGAAGAGTTATGTAAAGTGAATACTCATCCTACCGCTGACGAAGTATATACCATGGTTAAAGGCAAACTTCCCAACATCAGTCTGGGAACCGTATACCGCAATTTGGATTTGCTTGCTGAAAACAATCAGATTTTAAAACTGGAAACAGCAGGCAATACACGTCGTTATGATGCAAATATTGAACCGCATTCCCATGTCCGCTGCCTTTCATGCGGAAAAGTTTTGGATATCCCCTATATTGATACGTCAAAACTGGATTTGAAAGGCGACTGCCTGAAGGATTTCAATTATATGAATGTTCGGGTGGAAATTGACGGCATTTGCGCCGACTGTGCAGAAAAAGAAAAACATTAAAAAATGTATTCTGCATACTTGCTCTTATTTTGGGAATATGATAGATATTACAAAAATTTATAAACCCTTTACTCCATTTCACCCCTCGGAGGTTTCATGAAATCATTAAAAGGAACACAAACAGAAAAAAATCTTCTCACAGCTTTTGCCGGTGAGTCTCAAGCACGCAACCGCTATACGTATTATGCTTCTCAAGCTAAAAAAGACGGTTATGTTGAAATGCAGCAGGCTTTTGAAGAAATTGCTTCTCAGGAAAAAGAACATGCCAAACGTCTTTTCAAATTTCTTGAAGGCGGAGAAGTTGAAATTACTGCTTCCTTCCCTGCAGGCGTTGTAGGCGGCACCTTGGACAACCTTCTTGCTTCCGCCGCCGGCGAAAACCATGAGCATACCGATATGTATCCAAGCTTTGCCAAAGTTGCCGATGAAGAAGGTTTTCCGGAAATCGCTGCCGTAATGCGCAATATTGCCGTTGCAGAAAAAGCTCACGAAGCCCGTTTCTTGGAATTTGCCGAACATATTAAAAACGGTACCGTTTTCAAAAACGCTCCCAAATGGCGCTGTCTGAACTGCGGTTATGTTCATGAAGGCAATGAAGCTCCGGTTGCCTGCCCTGCCTGCAACCATCCTCAAGCATTTTTTACAACTCGTATGGGGTAAGTCATGGCTGATGCAAAAGATATGTGGATTTGTCAAGTAGCAAACTGCGGTTATATTTACAATCCTGACAAAGGCGATAAAAAAGGCAAAATTCCTGCAGGCACAAAATTTGAAGATTTGCCTGACGATTGGAAGTGCCCTGTGTGCGGCGCAACCAAAAAAGGTTTTAAATGCCTTGGTGCATAAAATATGAAATATGAAAAGCCCCTTATAAGGGGCTTTTTTTTTCAGCAAAGATAAAATTTATTTTTTCAGGCGTGCAGTTTTTCCAAGAGCCATGCCATGTTGCTGCCGAGATTGTCCATGGTGCGGAGGGCTTCTTCATCATTTTGAATTTCGCCTTGTTCCCGTCCGATGCCAAGGTTCCAATAGCTGCTCATGGGGACAATCATGCTGTGTATGCCGAAATAGGCCATAAGCGTATTATAGACGTTCATGGCTCCGCCGCGTCTGGCAACAACAATGGGAGCTCCGACTTTTCGGGCCAAAATTCCCGTCGGGCCGAGAACATAGCCGCTGCGGTCAATAAATGCCTTGAGTTCTGAAGTCATATTGGCATAGTAAGTGGGGGAGGCAAGAATTATGGCATCGGCAGTTTTCATTTTTTCGATCCATTCGTTGACCGGATCGTCATTAAAAACACAGCGTCCTGTTTTTTTGCAGGCAAGGCAGGCTTTGCAGCCATGAAGCAGGGTTCCGCCCACTTGGATTATTTCTGTTTCATAACCTTTTTCCTGCAGAGGCTTTAAACAGCGTTCAATCATTTGTCTTGTGTTGCCCTTTGGACGGGGGCTTCCGTTAAAAGCCAGAATTTTCATCGGATATCTCACTTAGGGTTTGAATGTGCCGGGCTACTTTTACGTCTTCCAGCATAATATGCTGAACCAGTATTTCAAGGCGCAGCTTCAGTTCGGCAATGTTGCCGCCTGATATTCCTTCTGTCAGAATACGGCTGCTTACTGCGTTCATGTCTTGGACAAAGCATTTGTGCCACATTTTATGGAATGTAATATTCGGATACTGATATTTTTCCTGCAAAGTTTCTTCATTCGGAAAATGCGTATTGACATAACGGGTAAGAATTTTGACAGTTTCAAGAATTTCTTCCTTGGCTGCACCCCGTTCTATATCTGCCAGCGTTTCATTAATGACATCAATAATTAATTTATGTTCACCGTCAATGGTGGCGTGGCCTGTTTTCAGATTATTGTCGAATTGATACGGCATTTAAAAGGCATCCGGATTTTTTTGGCAATATTCATTGATATATGCTGCCAGTTTTGTGTCCTGTTCTTTTATGTGGGTTATGAGTATGCGTATTCTTCTTTCCAGCTCAGCGACAAGGACAGGGGAAGTACCTTCGGTTTTCAGACGGGTATAGGTTAAATTAATATCGCGGATATAGCTTTCATGCCAAAGTTTGTGGCGTCTTCTTTCGGGATATTCATATTTATCCTGCAGTTTTCCTTCATTTTCAAAATGTGTTTTGGTATAAGACGCCAGAAAAGATAATGTGGACTCAAGTTCCTGCATGCCTTTGCCTTGATTGATTGCTTCAGAGGCGTCGTTGGCGGCTTTTATCAGTATCTTGTGTTCTCCGTCGATAATTGCGTTGCCTGTCCGCAGGTCATTGGTAAATTCATAAGCCATAACAGTTCTCTTTTTGTGAATTTTTCTTTTAATTTAATCCATTGGGAAAGGATGTCAAGATTTTTCGCCGTTTTTTCTGTTTGAAATTTAGCCTGTAATGCGTTATGTAAGTCAAAATAAGCTAATTGCAAAGGATGGATTATGGATTATTTTTCAGCTGTGGTTATGGGCATTGTTGAAGGGCTGACTGAATTTTTGCCTGTGTCTTCAACCGGACATTTGATTTTGACCGGTGAAATGCTGGGGCTAAGCGGTGCTTCAAGCGATACTTTTGAACTGGTTATTCAAGTCGGGGCAATGCTTGCTGTCATTCTTTGCTATTTTAACAGATTTTGGGGATTGCTTTTTCCGTCCGGTGCGCAAAAGAAACCGTTCAGCGGTCTGCGGGGAATTATGCTGCTTGGGGTAACTACGTTTCCGGGAGCTCTTTTGGGGCTTCTTCTGCATTCTTTCATTAAAAGCCTGTTTACTTCGTTTTATGTGGCTGTAGCGCTGTTTGTAGGGGCAATCCTTATGCTTGTCGTAGAGAAAAAATCGTTTGCCGTTAAATATCGCAGTGTCGATGAAATAGATTTTAAAACTGCTCTCGGTGTAGGGATTTTTCAGTGCTGTGCTTTGTG
>CALUWZ010000201.1 GCA_944324625.1 uncultured Mailhella sp.
AAGCAGAATAAAACAAAAACTCTTAATTTGATGGGTTTTCCACCAGTTAAGAGTTTTCTTTTTTCTTAAATTCTTTCATCATGCCGTTAAACTCAAGATTGGTTCCCATGCCGTCAATATCAACAAGAGCAGACGCTTTGGACCGCATGGCCCACTGGGTGTTAAAAAGCTGATTTTTCCAATTTTTGGCTTGAATGAAAGAAAGTACGAGCACAGCTTCTTCCCAGCGTTTGGACGGCTCAAAATTATTGACGATTTCAGCGTATTTGTCCCATAAGGCATCAAGGGAAGCCTGATCAAGACTGTCCAGCTGTTTTGCCATTTTCAAAAGTAATTGTTCCATAATAAACCATAAAAAGATTTTTTTTTTTCAGTATACGGATTAGCCCGTTCAAGTGCAAGAAAAAATTACGGACAAATTCAAGCAGCTGCATGAATGTATTTTCGGCAAGCCTGAAGATTTTACAGAAAATCTCACTTGAGAAAAAAAAATTTTCTGTTCTTCTGTGCCATGGATTTTGCTGATTTATATACAATTATAGGCCTGATTTTTTTGGCTGCACGGCAAAAACAGGAAACAGCGTCATAAAAAAACGGCAGAAATTTTATATAAAAAAGGCAGCCGGGCTGCCTTTTTTATTTTTTTAATTTCGTTTAAGTTCCATGGCTTTTTGGAGCATGGCGTCCACTGTCTGCAGGCTTTTGCTGTTGGATTGGAATCCACGCTGCAATACTATCATGTTGACCATTTCCCTTGCCATGTCCACATTGGACGTTTCAAGGGTATTGGCAAGAACTTTGCCGTAATTTTCCGTTCCGGCACGGCCGAATTCCACGTTTCCCGCCTCGTCCGTATGCATATAAAGGTTGTTGCCCGCACGGTACAGGCCGTCTTCACTGGTAAAACGGGCAATCGGTATGCGGTATATGTCATGGGTTTGCCCGTTTGTGTAAGAAAGCTGGACTACGCCGTCTTCATTAATAAACATATTGTTTAGTTCGCCTTTGGCATAGCCGTCCTGCTGCAAGTTTTTCAATGAAGGCGAGGTTTTTAATGCAGTTGTGGCATTGGAATTGTAGCTTGGCTCCGTCATTGCTGGAATATTGAAAAATTCTGTTCCGACTTGGTCTGCGGTCATGCCGCCGACAGCTTCGTTTCTGCCGTTGGTCCAGCCGTTTCCTTTCATGCCGAGGTTCAATGAAATGGTCTGGGGCCCTAAATCTTTCATTTGGAGGGTTACGGAAGGCTGCCCGTTATTGAGCTCTGCAAGGCTCCAGTTTGCCAAATCGGTTAAATCACCGCCCTGCGGACTGAAGGCATTCATATTTTTCAGTTCGCCTGCACTTGAAAACGTCATGGTTCCTGCCATAAGCAGACCTGCACTTTTGGTTCCTTCATATTCGGGACGCGCATCAAGTTCAGGGTCCATGGCAATAATATATTCGTAAACCTGTTCGCCGTTAGTGGTTTCCGCAGGGTCCAAATACAATTGAAGGCTTTGTTTTATGCCGTTGGCATCATAAAACTGCAGGGATATGGAACGGGTCTGGCTTGAAAGCGGCGGTTCGTTTTGTCCGTTCCAGTTTTGTATCATGGAAAAATACGGATTTTCCGCATCATTGTATACATTTTGATTATTGTACAGATTGACGGAAGCATTAATCTGCGTTGTTGCTTTCGGCGGATCAGAAGAAATCAGTTCATCATTGGTGTCAATGGAAATTGGTTCCATAACCCCTGCCTCGTTTCCGTTCATGTCAATGGGTATGCCCATAAGCTGATGACCGCTTGGGTTAGTAAGAACTCCATTAACATTAAAACGAAAATTGCCGGCACGCGTATAATAAATCTCATTATCGGGAGACATAACCTGAAAATAGCCTTTGCCTGACAGCGCAAGATCCGTTTCTGCCGTGCCGATTTCATAACTTCCTATATTGAAATTGGAACGGACTTCACCTATCTGCGAACCCATTCCCACTTGTTTCATTTCAAGTTCATAGGCAGCGCCTGCAGGCAAATCCTTGCTGCCAAGGTCACTGATTAAATACAGCTGCTGTTTGAACGCAACGGTATTTACGTTGGCAATATTCTGCGAAACCACATTCAGTCCCACGGAGTGACTCTGCATGCCTGTTGCGCTTGTATATAATCCTTGCATCATAATAATGCGCTCCTGCCAAATGATATCGGGCAAAAATTTCCCTCTTTTTTTGCTTACAGCTGATTAAGCATAAATCATGCCAAAGCATATAATCATATCCCTTGCTTGACAAAAAAAAATTGTAATATTACAAGAAAAAACAAACTAAATTTTGATACGTTGTGATAAGGAGAAAATCATGGCATCAGTTAGTGCAGAATTGAAGGGCAAATATGTGTTGGTTATCAACGCAGGCAGTTCCTCTTTTAAAACACAGATCCTTTCTTGCGAAAACGAAAAACCCATTCTTGCAGTTCTTGCTGAAAGAATCGGTAGCGATAACGGCAGAATTATTTTCAAAATCAATCCCGATACCGATAAAGAAGAAAAACATGCTTTTGACGTGCATTACCCGACCCACGGCGACGGTATCCGCGATATGATGAAACGCATTGTGGACATGGGTATTTTGCCTAACTTTGATTCCATTGTTGCTTCCGGTCACCGTGTACTTCTCGGCGGACCTTTCTATGCCGAATGCAAAGTTGACGCAACCGTTAAACAAGTTATCCGTGACTACATTCCGCTCGGTCCTCTGCACAACCCTGCAAACCTTGCATGTATCGAAGTTATTGAAGAAATTCTTCCCGGCGTTCCTGCCGTTGCCGTATTTGATACCGGCTTCCACACCACCATGCCTGCTTATGCCTATACGTACGGCATTCCCAAAGAATACAGCGAAAAATATCATCTCCGCCGTTACGGCTTCCACGGCATTTCCCATAAATATGTTTCCAAAACCGCTGCCAAATTCCTCGGCAAAGAAACATTTACGGGTATTTGCTGCCACCTCGGCAACGGCTGCTCCATCACTGCCATTAAAGACGGCAAATGCATAGACACCACCATGGGCCTTACTCCTCTTGAAGGTCTTTTGATGGGTACCCGCTGCGGCGATATCGACGCATCTCTGCCTCTTTTCCTTATGGAACAGGAAGGTCTTACCCCAAGCCAAATGTCTGATGTTCTGAACAAACAGTCAGGCCTTAAAGCCCTTACCGGCAGCAATGACATGCGCGACGTTGAAGCCATGATTGAAAAAGGCGATGAAAACGCTATTCTTGCCAACAACATTTTCAACTACCGTGTCATTAAATACATCGGTTCTTATCTTTCCGTTCTCGGCTACAACATTGACGGTATCCTCTTTACCGGCGGCATCGGCGAAAACGCTCCCGTAACCCG
>CALUWZ010000202.1 GCA_944324625.1 uncultured Mailhella sp.
GGCGCAAGGCAGTTGGTGGTGCAGCTTGCGGCGGAAATGACTTGGTGTGCGTTTACGTCGTAATCGCTGTCGTTTACGCCCATAACGATGGTAGCGTCGGCTTCCTTGGTGGGAGCGGAAACAATAACTTTTTTTGCTCCGCAGGCAATGTGGCCCATGGCAGCGGCTTTGTCTTTCATTTTGCCGGTTGTTTCAACAACGAGGTCAATGCCCATTTCGCCCCATTTCCATTCGCCCAAGGGGTCACGGGTAACTTTGATTTGTTTGCCGTTTACAACAATGCCGTCTTCGTATGCTTCAACGGGGTAGGGGAAGTGACCGTGGGTGGAGTCGTATTTCAAAAGGTGTGCAAGAGCGGCGTTATCAGCGCGGGCGTTGATAACTGCAACTTCAAGGTCATTGCTTTCGGCGAGAAGACGCACGAGGTAACGGCCGATACGGCCAAAACCGTTAATACCTATTTTTTGAACAGCCATGTTTATCTCCGAAAAAGTTAGATTTTATTGGAAGAACCTAAAACGTTCTTGATTTTGTGTTGAACCATGGTACGCACGGCTTCGCGCGCAGGCTTGAGATAGGAGCGGGGATCGAATTCCTCGGGAGCTTCCGCAAGCTGACGGCGGATATAGGCGGTCATGGCAAGGCGGATATCGGAATCGATATTGATTTTGCAGACGCCCATGGATGCGGCTTTTCTGAGCATTTCTTCGGGAACGCCCTTGGCGGAGCCGAGTTTTGCGCCGTATTTGTTAGCCATTTCGACAAATTCCTGAGGAACGGAAGAAGCACCGTGCAGAACAAGCGGATAATTGGGAAGAAGTTTGGTGATTTTTTCAAGACGTTCAAAGTCAAGCTTTGCTTCGCCTTTGAATTTGTAAGCGCCGTGGCTTGTTCCGATTGCTATGGCAAGGGAGTCGCAGCCGCTGCGTTCCACAAATTCCACAGCCTGATCGGGATCGGTGTATACGGATTTTTCGGCGGAAACGTGTTCTTCCACGCCTGCAAGCTGACCGAGTTCCGCTTCAACCCAAACGCCTTTGTCATGGGCATATTCCACAACTTTTTTGGTAATTGCGATATTTTCTTCAAAACTGTGGTGGGAGCCGTCAATCATAACGGAGGTAAAGCCGCCGTCAATGCAGGCTTTGCAGATTTCAAAATCCGCACCGTGGTCAAGGTGGATACAGATCGGAAGGTCGTTTTCTTGAAGAGCAGCTTCTGCCAGCTTCATAATGTAGGGTTGGCCCGCATATTTTCTGGCGCCTGCAGAAACCTGCAGAATAACAGGAGATTTTTCTTCAGAAGCAGCCTGCATGATACCTTGGATAATTTCCATGTTATTAATGTTGAATGCACCGACGGCATAAGACTCGGCATAGGCGCGGGCAAACATTTCTTTTGGTCCGACTAAGGGCATATACGTCCTCCAAGAATTCATACGTAATTTGATTGGAAAAGTATACTATAAAGCTGAAATTTTGGCAATGCGAAAGCTGAAAAAATAAATTTTTGCGGAGAAAATGCATTAAACAATGATTTGACGAAAGAAAGCATCTGTGAGAAACTTACCAGTCATGTTTCAGTACAGATAAGGAAAAACTATGCACAGAATCTGCATTAAAGATATTCAGAAAAATATTCCCGTGGGCGAGGGGATCTGTTCCGTATTTCTGGTACAGTCCGCCCAAAAGTCCGAGGGCAGGAACGGGCCGTTCTGGTCGCTGAAGCTCAGGGACGCAGGCGGAACGCTGGACGCAAAAATCTGGGCGCCTTTGAGCCAAAGCATTGATGAGCCGAAAAGCGGCGATTTTATTGAAGTTAAGGGCAGAACTACGGTTTTCCGCGATCAGCTTCAGCTTACCGTGGAAGCCATACGGCTTGCGGAAAATCCCGAACACCTCAATATGAGTGATTTTATCCCCACGTCGTCCGTGGAGCCTGCACAAATCTTGGAACAGATAGAAAATCTGATTAATCAGGAACTTACCCATGCACCGTGGAAGGAATTCTGCAAAAGCGTTCTGAAGGACGGCAGAATACGGGCAAAGCTGCTGCTTGCTCCTGCGGCAAAGTCCGTTCATCATGCGTATGCCGGCGGCCTTTTGGAACACATGCATTCCGTTGCAGGGCTCTGCCTGAAATTTGCCGACCATTATCCCGAGCTTGACAGGCAGACTTTGTTTGTTGCGGGGCTTTTTCACGACATCGGCAAACTGGAAGAACTTTCCGGCGGTCTTTTGAACGACTACACGGATGAAGGAAAAATGCTCGGCCATATCGTTCAGGGTATTTTAATGCTCAGGCCTTTTCTGGAAAAATCCAAAGTAGAAGACAGCCTTGCCCTGCATTTGGAGCATTTGATTTTATCCCACCACGGCGAGCCTGAATTCGGAGCGCCGCGCGTGCCGCTCACTCCCGAAGCGTTTATTCTGCACTATGCCGACAATGCAGACGCCAAACTTGCCCAGTGCCGCGAAGCTTTCGGACAGGTTTCGGGGCAGGCGGAACAGGAAAACGAAAAGGAAGCGGAAAAATCTGACCGGCAGGATGAGGAAAATTCCGAAATTCTCTGGTCTCCGTGGGTAAATCTTCTGGGCAGAAGCCTCTGCAGAATGCCGCAGACGCCGAAACCCAAGGAAAAAGAACAAAACAAAACCAAAAAAGTGCCCAAGGAAAAGCAATGTTCCCTGTTGGGCATTACGGAATAACTCATGGCAGGTTTTTTTATCAGCTTTGAAGGCACGGAGGGCGCAGGCAAAACCACGCTCATTCAAAAACTGCAGGCCTATCTGTCTGCCTGCGGAAAAGATGTTGTGCTGACAAGAGAACCCGGAGGCAGCGGGCTTGGCAGAAAACTGCGTGCCATTATTTTGAATGCGGAAGAAAAAATCAGCAGCGGCGCGGAATTGTTTTTGTTTCTTGCCGACAGGGCGGAGCATGTCGAAGAAGTTATAAAACCTGCATTGAAACAGGGAAAAATAGTGCTTTGCGACAGGTTTGTTGACAGCACCGTTGCCTATCAGGGCTACGGCAGGGGCATGGACAAAGCCCTGCTTGAAACGCTGAACGGGGTTGCTGCCGGCGGACTTCTGCCCGATCTGACCATAGTGCTGGATTTGGAGCCCGAAGTCGGCTTGAACCGCGCCAAAAAACGCAATGCCGAACAGAACCTGACAGTGGAAGAAGGACGCTTTGAAGCCGAGGCTCTGGCTTTTCATCAAAAAATACGGCAGGGATTTTTGGAACTTGCCGAAAGCAACAGCCGTTTTTTGGTGGTGGACGCCATGCAGGATGCCGATACGGTTTTTGAGCAGGTCAGGCAGAAAATTGCAGGCATGCTGAAATCTGAAAAACTTCGGTAAAT
>CALUWZ010000203.1 GCA_944324625.1 uncultured Mailhella sp.
GGCAAAACCTATGTCTATATCAAAACCATTTTTTTACTGCACAAAAAATACGGCTGGTCAAAGTTTATCATTGTCGTGCCGTCCATTGCCATTCGCGAAGGCGTGAAAAAAAGCCTTGAAATCATGCAGCAGCATTTTTTTGAGGAATACCAAGAAAAAATCCGCTTTTTTGTCTATAACAGCTCTGATTTGCATGATATTGATACGTTTTCCAAAAATCCGAAAATCAATGTCATGATTATCAATACCCAAGCTTTTGCCGCCTCCCTGAAAGAAGGCGGAAGAAGCAAAGAATCCCGCATTATTTATTCCGTGCGTGATGATTTCAATTCCCGCCGTCCCATTGACGTGATTAAAGCCAACAGACCCATTCTGATTTTGGACGAACCCCAAAAAATGGGAGGGAAAGCAACGCAGGAAGCTTTGCAGAATTTCAATCCCCTGTTCAGCATAAACTATTCCGCCACCCATAAAACACGGCATAACCTCGTCTATGTGCTGGACGCCTTGGACGCCTATAACAAAAGACTGGTGAAAAAAATCGAAGTCAAAGGCTTTGAACAGAAAAACCACATGGGCGTCAACGGTTATGTTTATCTTGACAAAATCATTGTTTCCCCCAACAAGCCGCCCCGTGCCATGCTGGAAATAGAAATTAAGCAAGCAAGCGGAAAAACAGTCCGCAAAAGCTTTATCTTTGATAAAGGCGACGACCTGCATAAAAAATCCCCCATGGCTCAGTATGAAAAGGATTTCACCGTTCTTGACATCGGCTATGACGCGTTCGGCGTGGGCAAAGTTGAATTTCAAAACGGGCTGGTGCTTGTCAAAGGTCAGGCAGTGGGCGACAGCTCCGAACGTGCCATGCGGCGTATCCAAATCAGGGAAACCATTGCCTCCCATTTTGAAAAAGAAGAAGCCCTCTTTTATAAGGGCATTAAAACCCTTTCCCTGTTCTTTATTGACGAAGTGGCAAAATACCGCGAGTACGACGAAAACAACACCCAGCTTCTTGGTGAATACGGCAGAATGTTTGAAGAAGAATATTTAAAAGCCTATAACGAAAAAGCAAACAGCCTGCAAAATACGCCGTATCTGGAATATTTAAAAAAGATTTCCGAAGACATGGGCAAAGTCCATAACGGGTATTTCAGCATTGACAAAAAAACAGGCAAAAGCATTGACAGCGAACTCAAAAAAGGCATGGAATTTTCCGATGACATTTCCGCCTATGATTTGATTTTGAAAAACAAAGAACGCCTGCTCAGCTTTGAAGAACCCACCCGCTTTATCTTTTCCCACTCCGCTCTGCGTGAAGGCTGGGACAATCCCAATGTTTTCCAAATCTGCACCCTCAAACACTCCGACAGCCAAACCGCAAAACGTCAGGAAGTGGGACGGGGACTGCGCCTTTGTGTAGATAAAAACGGCAACAGAATGGACGCGGAAACACTGGGCTCAAGCGTGCATGGCATCAATGTTCTGACCGTTGTTGCCAGCGAAAGTTACGCCGATTTTGTCAAAAAACTGCAAATCGACATGGCGGAAAACCTGTACGACAGACCGCAGAAAATCACCGTTGATGTTTTTGAAGGCAAAGAAATAAAATTTTTGGATACCGCTATTGCCGTAAGCAAAGACCTTGCGGGAAAAATTGTCACATGGCTGAAAGAAAGCGATTATATCGACAAAGACGGAACAATACAGCCAACCTATACGGCAGACAAGAAAAATGACGCCATAAAAGATATGCCCCACAGCCTTGCGCCGTTTAAAGACGGTATCTTGGAACTTGTGGATATTGTCTTTGAAAATGCAAACGCAGTTTCCGCCATGATTGAAAACGGACACAAAGTCAAAGCTCCCGAAAACACCATAAACCAAGCCAATTTCGGCAAAAAGGAATTTAAGGAACTTTGGGAACAAATCAATCATAAATACGCCTATACCGTGCAGTTTGACAGTGATGAACTGACAGATAAAGCAGTAAAGGCGCTTGACAGTGAGCTTGATGTTGCCAAGTTCTCCTACACAAGAACAGTCAGCAGGCAAAAAGAAAGCTTAGAAAAAAAGGATATTGTGCAAAACACTTCCTTTGAACAAACCAAAAACAAAACCCAAACCCTGACCTATGACGATGTCAATCTGGTAAAATACGACCTTGTGGGCGATATTGCCAAGCAGGCAGTGCTGACACGCAAAACCGTGGTCAAAATCCTGAAAGGCATTGCCGATAAAACCTTCTCCCTGTTCAAAGAAAATCCCGAAGAATTTATCGCCAAAACCGCAAAAATCATCAGAGAACAAAAAGCCTCCATGATAGTGGAACACATTGCCTACAATAAAACCGATGAAACCTATGACACGTCCATTTTCACGCAGGAAAAAACCATAAAATCCCTCGACAGGGCATATCAGGCAAAAAAACATATCCTTGAATATGTGCTGACTGACGGCGCGGCGTCAGGAACCTTTGCGGACGGTACGGAAAATGCTCCCAAAGACAACAACGAAATACGCTTTGCCAAAGAACTCGACAGCGCAGAAGAAGTTGCGGTATACGCAAAACTTCCCCGTGATTTCAAAATCCCCACCCCCGTGGGCGACTACACCCCCGACTGGGCAATTGCCTTTGAAAAAGGCACGGTGAAACACATCTTTTTCATTGCCGAAACAAAGGGAAGCCTCGATACCCTAGACCTTCGCCCCATTGAAAAAGCAAAAATCACCTGCGCCAAAAAACTCTTTAACGAACTTTCCACCTCCAAAGTCCGCTACCACGAAGCCACAAACTACCAAAACCTGCTGGAAGCCATGAGCGGGATTGAGTAATTTATTTTTTTGACATTTTTGGTTATTAAATGTAGTTGTTATTAGGAGATAAAACTATGAGTGATAAAAATAAGTTAGAAATGCAAATAGATGAAGGCCTTAATAATTTTAATGAAGAGGATTTGACTATTAATAATGAAATAGAAGATAATCCCTATCCTGCAAAAGTTGATTTCAATAAAGAACAATATTCTATTTATGATTTATTAAGAAAAATAACTGAATACAATGAAATTATTCTGCAGCCTGATTTTCAACGAAATGAAAAAGTTTGGGACAATAAAAAAGCAGTTCGTTTAATTGAATCCATTTTAATGGGAATTCCTTTACCTCTTTTTTACTTTGCAGAACAAGATAACGGTAAACTTGCCGTTGTTGACGGGCTGCAACGCTTAACTGTAATAAAAGAATTTTTTGAAAATAAATTTGCATTAAAAAAATTAACCTATTTAGTGGAATATAATAATAAATTTTTTAAAGATTTACCGCGTGAAGCTCAAGCAAGAATT
>CALUWZ010000204.1 GCA_944324625.1 uncultured Mailhella sp.
TTATGAATGCAGGTTGATTAAGGCAGCAATGGAAAGATTTTTGGATTTTTGGGTTTCGCAGACAGAGTTTTTGGTGCAGGGTATGCCGTCTTGTGGCATGCAAAAATTGGCTGCTGCTGTAAAAAGTCGGAACTGTTTTTGGGACAGGGGAGTGCAATATGATTGAAAATATGTGCTGCAGCATGGAAGCAGCAGTATTGAATACGTATGCCGGAAAGCAGAATTAAAATTTTTATATGATGCAGAAGGCGCAGCATTGGCAGAGAAATGTTTTTTTTGCACTTGCGCAAATGGGACAAGGGAGGAAACAGAAAAGGGCTTTATAGTGCGGCTGACAGATTACAGAGGGAGCAGAAAATTCAATTGGATTTGGCATGGAGTTTTGACGGAAAGGGGAATTATTTAAAAAGAAAAGCCCCGCATTAAGCGGGGCTTTTGAATGTATGGTCAAAAACTTATTTTACTTCAGTAAAATCAGCATCCATTACATCGTCGCCGTCTTTTTTATTGGCGCCGCAGCTGCCGCCTTGGCAGCCGCCTGCTTGGGCATTGGGGTCAGCCTGTTGTGCCTGTTGGGCATAGAGCTGTTCGGCGAGTTTGTGGGAAGCTTTGCCGAGTTCATCGCTGGCAGTTTTGATTGCGGCAACATCTTCACCCTGCATTTTGGTTTTGAGGTCCGCAATTTTGGCTTCAATGTCAGCTTTGAGGCCTGCATCCAATTTGTCGCCAAGATCATTGATGGAGCGTTCTGTTCCGTAAATGAGGCTGTCGGCTTGGTTGCGTGCTTCAATAAGTTCCTGTTTTTTCTTGTCGTCGGCAGCGTGTGCTTCTGCTTCATGGATAAGGTTTTGAATTTCCTGTTCGGAAAGACCGGAAGATGCGGTAATCTGAATGGATTGTTCTTTGCCTGTTCCAAGGTCTTTTGCAGATACGTTTACAATGCCGTTGGCGTCAATATCGAAAGAAACTTCGATTTGAGGAATGCCGCGCGGTGCCGGCGGAATACCCGTAAGGTCGAAGCGGGCCAAGGTCATATTGTCGTTTGCCATTGGTCTTTCACCCTGCAGAACGTGAATGGATACTGAAGGCTGATTGTCAGCTGCGGTGGTGAAAGTTTGGCTTTTCCTTGTAGGAATGGTGGTGTTGCGTTCAATAAGTTTGGTAAATACGCCGCCCATGGTTTCAATGCCGAGGGAAAGCGGAGTTACGTCAAGAAGAAGAACGTCTTTTACGTCACCTGCCAAGATACCGCCCTGAATGGCTGCACCCATGGCAACAACTTCATCGGGGTTCATGGAGCGGTTGGGTTCTTTGCCGAAGAATTCGCCTACTTTTTGCTGTACCAGAGGCATACGGGTCATGCCGCCCACAAGAACGACTTCGTCAATGTCTTTGGCGGAAAGGCCTGCGTCTGCAAGGGCTTTGCGGCATGGTTCAATGCTTCGTTCTACAAGGTCCATAACGAGCTGTTCAAGTTTTGCACGGCTCAGTTTTACCATAAGGTGTTTGGGGCCTGTTTGGTCAGCAGTGATAAAGGGCAGATTGATTTCGCTTTCCATAGAGGTGGAAAGTTCTTTCTTTGCGTTTTCGGCTGCTTCTTTGAGGCGCTGCAGAGCCATGCGGTCTTGGGCAAGATCAATGCCGTTTTGGGCTTTGAATTCGTTTACCAAGAACTGGATAATGCGCTGGTCAAAGTCTTCGCCGCCAAGGAATGTATCACCGTTGGTTGCGCGTACTTCAACGACATTGTCGCCTACTTCGAGAATGGAAATATCGAAGGTACCGCCGCCAAGGTCGTATACGGCAATTTTTTCGTTGGCTTTTTTGTCAAAACCGTAGGCAAGTGAAGCTGCGGTAGGTTCGTTGATGATACGTTTTACATCAAGACCTGCAATACGGCCTGCGTCCTTGGTTGCCTGACGCTGAGCGTCGTTGAAGTAAGCAGGAACGGTAATAACGGCTTCGGTAACGGGTTCGCCGAGGTATGCTTCTGCGTCGGCTTTGAGTTTGCTCAAAATCATGGCAGAAATTTCCGGCGGGCTGTAGTGGCGGCCGTCAACTTCAACTGCGGCGTCTTGGTTTTGAGCGGCAACAATACGATATGGTGAATGGTCTTTCCAGCGTGCAACTTCTTCGGAATCTGCACGGCGGCCCATAAGACGTTTTACTGCAAAAATAGTTCTTTCAGGGTTTGTGATGGCCTGACGTTTGGCGGTATCGCCGACAAGGCGTTCTTTGTCGGTAATGGCAACAACGGAAGGAGTTGTGCGGCCGCCGTTTGGGTTCGTAATGCATTTGGGCTCTTTGCCTTCCATTACGTAAACACAGCTATTAGTGGTACCTAAGTCAATACCAATAATCTTACTCATATATTTCCTCCAAGCGGATTAACTATAATGTAGGGGGATTATTAATCCTTACAAGAAATAAATAAGTATGATTTTTTTTTCGTCCAGTGCTTTTGTAAAAATTTTTTTAATTTTTTATAAATTTTTTACAACGTGCTTATTTAATGGAATTTTTAAAATTCAATGCCTCTCTGGGCTTTTACTCCTTTGTGGCAGGCATGTTTTACTTCCTGAATTTCTGAAACAATGTCGGCAAGCTCAATAACAAAATCAGGGGCGTAACGTCCTGAAAGTACAAGGTGTTTATCGTTTTCATTGCAGTAGGCAATGAGATTTTCGATTTCTTCCTGTGTGATGAGTTTTGCGTTGTAAGCATACAGAATTTCGTCGCATATAATCATGCGCGCTTCTTCTTTTTTGCTGTCAAGCCATGCAAGGCAGTCCAGAACGGCCTGACGGTGGGCGGGTCTGTCTTCTTCTTTTCTGAAAAAGCCCTTGCCGCCGATAAAATATTTGTCTTTTAAAAGTTCCTGCAAAAACTGCTGTTCGCCTGCTTGGGTGTTGCTTTTCATAAACTGGACAAAGCAAAGGGGGAATTTATTGCCAAAGGCACGGATTGCCTGTCCGACTGTTGCGCTGGTTTTTCCTTTGCCGTTTCCCGTATAGACAATAATCATGGTTTTTTACTCGTTTTCAAGGTTATATTGTTTAATTTTGGTATGCAGGGTTTTGCGTGAAATACCCAGCTGTTTTGCCGTTTCGGATTTGTTGTCGTCATATTCTTTCAGGGTTTTTAAAATAAAAGCCTTTTCCATTTCTTCCAGTGTGGTAATATTCTCAAATTCATCTTTTTTGGCATGGAGATTCTGCAGAAGATTGGGCAGCTGTTCCGTGTCAATGTATTCACCATACGTTAAAATGCAGGCTCTTTCAATAACATTTTCAAGTTCCCTGACATTGCCTC
>CALUWZ010000205.1 GCA_944324625.1 uncultured Mailhella sp.
TTCAAGGTTGACGAAGATCCCCGTATTGGCCAAGTATTGGAAGTTCTGCCCGGCGCAAACTGCGGCGGCTGCGGCTATGCAGGCTGTGAAGGCTATGCCATTGCCGTTGTCAATGTTCCGACTGTTGCTGCCAATCTTTGCGTTGCAGGCGGACCTTCCGTTGCAGCGCAGGTAGGCGAACTTACGGGGAAAGCCGTTACGGAATCTGACCCTCTGCTGACGTTCCGCCGCTGTGACAAAATTTCGGGAAAAGTGCAAAAACGATACAGTTATCAAGGCATGCCGTCCTGCGCAGCTGCCGCAACCATGGCTCAGGGAGCTGATGTATGCGCCCATTCCTGCCTTGGATTCGGGGACTGTGTTGTTACTTGTCCTTTTGATGCGCTGTATCTGAAAGAAGGTGTTGTCTGTGTTCGTGAAAATCTCTGCACAGGATGTGGAAAATGTACGCAGGCTTGTCCCCGCGGAGTTTTGGAACTTATTCCGAGACGTGCCCGCGTGGCTGTGCGCTGTTCTTCCCGTGACAAACTCCGTGCCGTTATGGACGTATGTCAGGTCGGCTGCATTCAGTGCGGAAAATGCATAAAAACATGTCCTGCAGGCGCAATCAGCATTCAGGATAACAGAATTCATATAGATCAGCCCAAATGTCTTGCATACGGCGATGAATGCGGTATGGAATGTGTCGCAGCCTGCCCGCGCAAGATTTTGAGAAATGTCCGTGAAAAGCAGTGCCTTCTTCCTCCTATTGAAGAAGTGGAACAGATAAAGGCCGAGGAAAAGAAAACAGCAGAAGCCAAAAAGCCTGAAGAAGCCAAAGCGGAACAGGCAAAGGCTGAATAAAGTATATGCAAAAAAAGTCCGGGCTTTTTACATTTTTTGCCTCAAAAAAATCCGCGCCTGCCGCGCTGAAGAAAAATTATGTTTTGATCGGCGATACGCAGGTAAAAATGGGGACATTCGTTAATATGCAATGTCTTTGCGAGAGTGCGGATCTGGCAAAAGAATGTATTGCCCGGGCTTTTTTGCGCATTGACGAACTTGAAAAAATATTTTCCAGACACAGTTCGTCAAGCCTGCTGTCCGTTTTGAACAGCCAAGGGGCAGTTCAGGATTTTCCGTCTGAATTTAAAGCAGTGCTGGAACAGTCTCTGCTGGTCGAAAAGCAGACTTACGGTGCGTTCAATTCTTCCGTGCTGTCTGTGCTTAAATATTTGGAAGAACACGGGCATGTCAATGTAAAGGAGCTGCAGGAGCAGTTTTCCCGTATTATTCATGCGCCTGTTGTTGTGCAGGATAAAAAAATTTCTTTGAGGCAAAGCGAAAGCATTGTGACGCTTGACGCCATAGCCAAGGGCTTTATCGTAGACTGTGCCGCACAGGTTTTTGAACAGTCGGGTGTTCAGAATTATCTGATTAATGCAGGCGGAGATATTCGCGTCAAGGGTATGAAGTCCCTTGAAAAAGGGCAGGAAAAAACATGGCGCATAGCCATTGAAGATCCGTATAAACAGGGAAATTATCCCGCAGTCTTTTCTTTAATGCGGGGGGCATTGGCAACTTCGGGCAATTATGAAAAAAATTTTGGGGAAAACAGGCATCATATTATTCTGCCTTCTTTGCAGAGTCATGACCCTTCAGATATCGAAAAGCAAAAAAAAGGGCAGGCATTGTTGAGTCTTGCGGGGGACGGCGAACATACTTCGCCGGCAGTCAAAAGTGTTTCCGTTATAGCTCCCAATGCCATGCAGGCTGATGCCTTTGCCACGGCGATTTCATGCATGTCTGTCGATATCGCCCTTGATTATATCAATAATCATGCGGAACTTGCCTGTATGATTATTGCCGAAGATGACAGCGTTCATAAATCCAAAAACTGGATTATCCGATAGCATTTTTTCCGTTATTTGTTTTGTTTATTTCATGTCCTTAGTCGGACAGTCTGTTTATTTTGCTTTTTGTCAGTAATTTTCTCTTGTATGGTGTTTTATTATTTGCTGCTGTGAACAGGGGATTTTGGGAACAGCTAAAGAGAATTCTGAATTTTTTTTGGCAAAGAATTTCAGAAATGCAGTTTTTTGGAATTTAAAAATTTTTCATAATCTTTCTGACAGGATAGTTTTTGTTTTGGCAAAATATGAAAGCTGTTTTGCATGCAGCGGAAGCGGCGTTAATTTTAAAGCAAGCAATAAGAAACTGCGCGGGGGAGAATCCGATCATTTCGGCTCAGGAGAGTTTGCCTTGTTTTTTCATTACGGGGATACTGACGATAAGAACAAAAAGATAACCGGCAGCAATGGCAGCAAAGGCAGTTTCGTAACTGAAAAGGTCTTTGATGACGGCAAAGCCCATTGTTCCGAAGCCTTGTCCGGCTCTGAAGCAGGTCATGCTTACTGTCAGTCCTATTGTAAGCAGAGACGGGGGGATAGTGTTGGAAACGCAGTAGTTCAGAAACGGCTGAATTACGCCTGAAAGACAGTAATAGGAAAAAAATCCTGCAAAATAAACGGGCATGGATAAATGGGTAAAAAACAGGAGCAGAAAGCCGTTGATGCTATAAAAGGCGAATACAATGAAGGGAAAGGCTTTTATGGGCAGTAATTTTGTGAGAAGCCAAGAAGCTCCGGCAAACATGCCGATATTGCCGAAAGCATAAATCATGCCTATGGTTGAAGAGGAATAGCCGAATGTTTCTGCGGAAAAAAGAGAGAAAAGGCTCGGTACGGACAGGTCTGTGCCTGCAATAATGAAAAGAGCAATGAACAGATTCGGAATATAGGGGCGTCGGAGCACTTCTTTGATTTGGCTGAACCGAAAAGCTTTTTTGGGGATATCGTATTTTTGTTTCAGGTCTGTTTGGGAAAGAATAAAAAGCGTAAGCAGGGTCGGCAGGGCAAGGGCAAGAACAGACAGTTTCCATGAGTATAGAGCAAGAAAGCCGGAAACAAGCGGATTGAAAAATAATCCGAGAGCCATAATGCCATGGCTTTTGCCCATTATTTTGGCTCGTTCCATGCTTTCGTAATATTCGGGAGGAAGTATGGTCATGAGCAGGGTCAGGCCGGCTGAACCTATGCCCTGAACAATGCGGAAAAAAAGCAGGACTGAGTAGTCCGTGCAGAAGCAGATGCCGATAAGGCCGCAGAAATAAATTATATTGGTAAGATTGATGAACAGACGTTTTGAAAGTTTATTGTACAGATATCCCAAAAAAGGTGTGGCAATTAATGCAGTATAGGAAAAATATGCCAGACAGTTGTTGACTTCAATAACAGAAAGGGAAAATTCTTTTTG
>CALUWZ010000206.1 GCA_944324625.1 uncultured Mailhella sp.
AAAAAATTATAAATTTTGTATTTTTTGCTTGACGAACGAAGCTTTCCCAGGTAATTACTATCTTCGTTGAGCGCCCATGTAGCTCAGTAGGTAGAGTGCATCCTTGGTAAGGATGAGGTCAGCAGTTCAATCCTGCTCATGGGCTCCACGTTTTGTCAGTTATTACTCACTTTTTTATTTAAGTTACTCAAAAATTTTTATTATCATTTTTCTTCTTGCCAAACAAAGAAATTACTGCTGATAATATTAAAAAAATTTTGAAAAAACTTAAAAAACTATTTGACAAACATAAACAACTCCTATATAAATAACTCACGTTGCCTGGGTAGCTCAGTTGGTAGAGCAGAGGACTGAAAATCCTCGTGTGGGCAGTTCAATCCTGTCCCCAGGCACCACAAATTTCAAGCCCGATATTTTCAATATCGGGCTTTTTTGTTGTCTTCTTTATTTGCTTCATAAAATAGATATTGCATTTCCAAATTATATTGATTATTCTATTAATAATTCTGACAATCCATACTAAAGGAGCAGATTATGAAACTTATTACTGAAGGCGAAGAACTCAGCAAAAAAATTTGTAAGCTGATAGATTGCCATGAGAAATTTTCTTTTGCCGTTGCTTGGGCAAGTTATGAAACAGATGTTTTTCAAAGCATTATAACCAATGAAAACAAAATAAGAAAAAGCACAATTGGTATTCATTTTTATCAAACAGACACTGAAGTTCTGGAACATTTTAAAAACAGCAAAAAAATCCATTTCATGTTACAACCAAGCGGAGTTTTTCACCCAAAAGCCTATCTTTTCTGGTCAAAAAATAAAAATTGGGACATTATAATCGGGAGCGCCAATATGACAAAAGGGGCTTTTAAAAATAATCAAGAAATCTGCATGCACATTTCTTCAAATGACACCAATGACGATATTTTTATAGAATTAAAGGATACAATTAATAAATTATGGAATGAATCAATCTCAATAACTGAAAAAAACATTTCTGTTTATTCTTTTATGAAGTCCAAACACAAAAATAAAATTAATGTATTATCAGGGTTATATGGTTCATCAAAAGCAAAATCTCCCGTCAATTCAATAGTTATGAATATAAACTGGAATGAATTTTTTGAACAGGTTCAAGCTGACAGAAATCATGCTGTTGAAGACAGGTGTACTATTTTAGAATTAGCACAGCAACTCTTTTCCAAGAAAAATTTTAATAAAATGACAGAAGACGAACGAAAAGCAATTGCCGGTCTGAACAATAATTATATGGGATATGACTGGGGTTGGTTTGGAAGTATGAAAGGTGCAGGCACGTTTAAACATTTTATTAATGAAAATTTTCAATTTTTATCTGACAGTTTAAACCATATACCATTTTCAGGGATAGTTACAAAACAACAGTATGAAAAAGCCGTTGAAGAATATTTAAAAGGTTTTAAAAATGAAAGAGACGGATTGGGAACTTTCACAAGGCTTTTATCAATGAAACGTCCGGACTATTTTTTATGCTTAAACAAAAAAAACAGAGCCGGATTATGCAATGATTTTGGAATAAAAGAATCTCATCTTATCAATAAAGATAAAAACATATATAATAATTATTGGGACGAAATCATAATGAGGATTCAAGACTCAATTTGGTGGAATTCCCCTTGCCCAGAAGACGAATTGGAACAAAAAGTTTGGAAAGGGCGTGCTGCCATGCTGGATTCTATTTTTTATGAGGGATAAAAAGTTTTGTAAAGGGGTGCAGGGGAAGAAACTTTTTCAAAAGTTTTTCCCCTGCAAAAAAACAAAAGCAAAACAAAAACAAACTACAAACAGCAATACCAAACCAAAAAGGGAGCAAAAGCTCCCTTTTTTCGTGTTTTATCTCAATTCAAAACTAACGGGTCAGTTTTCTGAATTTCATGCGGTGCGGAGTATCGGCGCTTTTGCCGAGACGTTTCTTTCTGTCTTCTTCGTATTCGGTGTAGTTGCCGTCAAAGAAGTTGACAACGCCTTCATCCTCAAACGCAAGAATATGGGTTGCAATTCTGTCAAGGAACCAGCGGTCGTGGCTGATAACAAGCACGCAGCCTGCAAAGTTTTCCAATGCATCTTCAAGGGCACGCATGGTATTGACGTCCAAGTCGTTGGTAGGTTCGTCAAGAAGAAGAACGTTTGCACCAGATTTAAGCATTTGTGCAAGATGCAGACGGCCTCTTTCACCGCCTGAAAGCAGACTTACGTCTTTTTGCTGATCGCTGCCGTTGAAATTGAAGCGGGAGCAGTAAGCACGGGCATTGACTTCACGGCTGCCGAGTTTAATAAAATCGGAGCCTTCGCTGATAATGTCATATACGCTTTTGCCTGCCTGCAAACTGTTTCTGCCTTGGTCAACGTATGCAAGCTTAACAGTTTCGCCGACTTTCATAACACCGCTGTCGGGCTGTTCCTGACCTGTAATCATTTTAAACAGCGTGGACTTGCCTGCGCCGTTGGGGCCGATAATGCCGACAATGGCACCCGGCTGAACGATAAAGTTCATATTTTCCATAAGAACTTTATCTCCCATGGCTTTGCTGATGTTTTCGGCTTGGATTACGTTATTGCCAAGACGCGGTCCCGGCGGAATATAAATTTCCAAATCAGCGGCAAGACGTTCGCTTTCATGGCTGACCATGGCTTCATAAGCATTGATGCGGGCTTTGCTTTTGGCATGTCTGCCCTTCGGCGCCATGCGTATCCATTCAAGCTCGCGGGCCAAAGTTTTTTGCCTTTCTTTATCGCTGCGTTCTTCAAGAGCAAGGCGTTTTTCTTTTTGTTCAAGCCAAGAAGAATAGTTGCCTTTCCAAGGAATGCCTTTGCCTCTGTCCAGTTCCAGAATCCAGCCTGCCACGTTGTCCAGAAAATAACGGTCGTGGGTAACGGCAATAACGGTACCGGGGAAAGTATGCAAAAATCTTTCAAGCCATGCGACGGATTCCGCATCCAGATGGTTGGTGGGCTCGTCAAGAAGCAGAACATCGGGATTTTGCAGAAGCAGACGGCAAAGCGCAACACGGCGTTTTTCACCGCCTGAAATAACGGAAACAGGCGTATCGGCAGGAGGACAGCGAAGCGCATCCATTGCCATTTCAAGACGGGAATCAATGTCCCAAGCATTCATGGCGTCCATTTTTTCCTGAACTTTTGCCTGACGCTCAATTAACGCGTCCATTTCATCCTGTTCCATAGGTTCGGCAAACTTG
>CALUWZ010000207.1 GCA_944324625.1 uncultured Mailhella sp.
AAGCTTGCCGCCCATTCTGCCGCCAAGCGTTCGTCATCGGACATTTCATCGGTATTTTGGCTCATGGTGTATTCCTTCAGTTAATGACAAATTCATTGAAATATATCTGCACTACGCGGGGAACGCCTAAAATCTGGTTAAGCCGTGTGGCAATTTCGTTTTTCACTTTCAGCTTGCCTTCCGTGCTTGCAATGTCCGCATACGTTTTGCTGGAAAGCAAAATAATAATGGAATCCCGAATGCGTGCTTTTTGTTCTTCCAAAGCTTGGGCACTGTCCTTGGTGCTGAGTTCCACGTCAAAACCGACTTTCAAATAGCGTATAGTATCCTTATCGGCCAAGTTTATGGTTACAGTAGGGATGGAAACAAGATTTAATACCGTTTTTGAGGAAGCGGTATCTGTTGTTTTGGTTTCACCTGCTTTTGGGTTTGCTTTTGCGTCTTGGGTCTGTACGGCTGCAGTCTGGGCCGTTTGGCTTTCTTCACTGATTTTTTCGGGCACGCGAAGATTTAACCACCAATAGCAGACTATGCCGCCCGTAATCAAAAGGAGCAGAATAATCAGCAGAATTATGATTTTTAATTTGCTTCGTTTTTTGGGCTGTTCCTGTTTTTGTTCGTCTGCCATGTTTGTCTCCGTATGGTTTGGCCGATACCGTTTTTTTTATGCCGTTTTGTTTTTGGGGTCAGCGGGGAGCGCGGGGGCCGAAAATGTCCGTGCCTACACGTACAATGGTGGCGCCTTCTTCAATGGCAACGGGAAAATCCGCACTCATGCCCATGGACAGGTGCGGCAGGCTGAGCCCGAGTTCTTTTTCCAGATTTTCTTTCAGGCTGCGCAGTTCGACGAAATATGGACGCGTATGTTCGGGGTTTAGGTCCAAGGGCGGCAGGCACATGAGTCCGCACAGTTTCAGGGTCGGCACTTCCAGAACTTTTTGGGCAAAAGGAATGAGCTCTTCAGGCAGAAGACCTGATTTTTGTTCTTCTCTGCCGATATTGACCTGCAGAAGTACATCCTGCGTGCAGCCTGCATTTTTGGTTCTTTTGGCAAGTTCCTGCAGGAGAGAATCTGTGGCAAGGCTTTCGATTAGGCTGAATTTGCCTACAATTTCCTTGGCTTTCTTGCTTTGGACCGGGCCTATGGCATGCCAGTTCAAATCAGGCCGCACGGCAATTTTTTCAAGGGCTTCCTGAATATAGTTTTCGCCGAATTCTTTTTGTCCGAGTTCCGCAACTTCAATTATTGCTTCAATGGGGTGGAATTTGGAAACGGCAACCAGTTTAACGGAATTTTCGTCGCGGCCTGCTTTGCGGCAGGCTTCGCGTACCCGTTCTTTTACTTTCAAATAGCGTTCAGCAAGTTCGCTCATGGCCTTGTCCTTTTTGTCAGTGTGAAACTGTTCAAAAATTAAAGTATTTCATCGGTATAGAGATTAATTTCTTCTACCCAGTTTTCTTTGACTTTTACCCATAATTCCAGATGCACTTTTCCGCCGATAAGTTCCTGTATGTCTTTTCGGGCAAGAGTTCCGATTTCTTTAATTGTTGCGCCTGCACGGCCTATTACCATGGCTTTGTGGGAAGGACGGGCAACATAAATAACGGCGTTGATAATGGTCTGATCTTTTTCGGGGATTTCTTCCCAGTGTTCAATGTCCACTGCCGTGGTGTAGGGAACTTCCTGACGGAGCTGTTCAAATACTTTTTCCCTGATGATTTCTGCGCAGAGGAAACGGGTGGGAGCGGTGGAAAGCTGATCTTTGGGGAATTGGGGCTCGCCTTCGGGCATTGCCTCAATGAGCATTTCCTTCAGTTTTGCAACGCCGTCTTTCTGAGAGGCTGACATGGGGTAAATAACCGCATTGGGCAGGTCTTCGTGCAGCTTTTCCAGAAGAGGAAGCATTTTTGCTTTGTCGCTGAACAAGTCCACTTTGTTGACAATGACAAAAACAGGCCGTTCTTCGCTCGCAAAGGCAGCTTTGAAGGAGGCAATGTCCCGTTCCAAAAATTCGGGTCTGCGGATATACAGATCAGAATCCAGAACCATCATAATGGCATTGGCAGTGGAAAGGCTTTGCCATGCCGCCTGAATCATCTGTTTGCCCAAAGGGCCGCGCATTTGGTTTTTGTCATGGTGCAGACCGGGCGTGTCCATGAAAATGACTTGGGCATTTTCTTCGGAACAAATGCCGATTATGCGGTTTCTTGTGGTTTGCGGTTTATTGGTTACAATGCTGACTTTTTGTCCGATAAGTGCATTGGTAAGGGTTGATTTTCCTGCATTGGGCGGCCCCATGAGCACTACCCAGCCGCAGCGGTGTGATTTTGCCATTTTAATAACTCCGAATAGGGGTAAGATAATATGATAAAGGTTGTCTTTTTACCTGTTCTTCCAAAAAATCAGTCAGTTCCCACATGTCTTCTCCGTGGTCGTAACCGAGAAGGTGGGCAAGACCGTGAGCCAAAAGCCGAACGGTATGGGCATGGGGATCTTGGCCGTATAAAAATGCTTCGCGCAGAAGCGTGTCCATGCTTAATACCAGCGTGCCCAGACGGGTCCGCTTTTTTTGTATTCCTGCACTGACTTTGCCGATAAACGGATTGTCATTTTCTTCTTCGGGAAAACTGAGCACATTGGTGGGACCGTAAACTCCCATTTGTTCATTATTGTAAAAAATCATATCGTTATCTTTTACAATGAGCAAGTTTAATGTACAGTTTTCAAAAGAAAAATTTTTTTCCTTTTCCAGTAAGGATAAAAAAGAAACAAGAATTTCCTCAAACAGGCGTTTGGGATAGGGCGGAAAACTTTCGGTTTCAATGCGGTAGTTGTTTTTTTTCATCAGTCTTGCTTGTTTTCCGGGGTTTCGCTTTGCCTGCGCTCGGTTTGGGGTTGCAGGTTTGCCTTTGTTTCTGCCGTATCTTTGCCTTGTTCTTTATTTTGTTCTTTGCCCGAGTCTTTTTTGTCCTGTTTTTCCTCCGGCCGGGAATTTTCCCTGCTGTCGGATTTTGATAAATTAACATCGCATATCTTGGGGGCTGGATACGCCACTCTTTGGTGATTCAGGGCGCGCAGGGTACGGGTAAAGCTTTCGATCAGCTTATTTAAATCTTTGAATGTGAGGTCGGCTTCGTCCAGCTGTCCTTCGGCATAGATATTTTTGACCAAGGTTTCCACAGTGGTGCTGATGCGGGCAGAACTCGGGTCCGTAAGGGAACGGACGG
>CALUWZ010000208.1 GCA_944324625.1 uncultured Mailhella sp.
TATGCCTACCGTTACTTCTGTTTATCAGGGAAATCTGCGCAGTTTCAATACGCATCTGCAAAGCGGGTCCACGCTTGTCACCGACGCCCCCACGGACAACAACGGCAAAGGCGAAGCGTTTTCCCCTACGGATCTGGTAGCCACGGCCCTCGGCACCTGCATTATGACCATTATGGGAATTTACGCAAACAAAAACAACCTCAATTTGGAAGGCATGAAAATGGACATCACCAAAACCATGGCTGACGCTCCGCGCCGCATCGGCAAAATCGAAATCATCATTACCATGCCCGAAATCAAACTGGACGCCTTCCAAAAAACAGAACTGGAAACCATAACCCGCTCCTGCCCGGTCTGCCTCAGCCTCCACCCGGAGATTGAAAAAAATATTTCTTTTGTTTGGTAAATATTGCCAACGCTGTCTTGGTAAGTTTGCCCAAAAGAAAAATCCGTTGTACAAAGGAGTTTATATGTACAATTTTTTCAGTTCCTCCAAAGGAATTGTTCTCACGGGCTTACTTATCGGTATTGGGGCTTTTCTGCTCCAATTTTTGGGAAACCCGGCAAACATGGGGATTTGCGTTGTCTGCTTCACCCGTGACACCGCGGGCGGCATCGGTCTGCACAGAGCAGAAATCGTGCAGTACATCCGCCCCGAAATCATCGGCTTTGTTCTCGGTTCTTTTGCTTCCGCTCTGGCGGCAAAAGAATTTCAGCCCCAAAGCGGCTCTTCTCCCCTTATCCGCTTTGTGCTCGGCATAATCACGGGAACAAGCGCCCTTGTTTTTCTCGGATGTCCGTGGCGTATGGTTCTGCGCATCGCAGGCGGCGACCTGAATGCCGTTGTGGGCGTTCTCGGCTTTGCTTTCGGCATTTTCATCGGCACGCGCTTTTTCAAACACGGCTACACGCTCGGAAAAAGCATGCCCATTTCCAAAAAAGCAGGCTTTGTTTTTCCTCTGCTCATGCTTGGGTTATTGTTCTTATTAATCTTCAGCCCTGAAAAGGAAGGATCTGTCCATAACGGACTTATCTGGTATTCCCAATCAGGCCCCGGCTCCATGCATGCACCGCTGCTTATTTCTCTGGGCATTGCCTTCATTGTCGGCATTATCGCCCAAAGAAGCCGTTTCTGCACCATGGGAGCATTCAGAGACATTTTCCTTTTTAAAGAACTTCACCTTTTTTCCGGTCTGTTTGCGCTTTTTGCCGCCGTGCTTGTTCTCAATGTCATATACGGCAGATTCAATCCCGGCTTTTCGGGACAGCCCATTGCGCATACCGACCATGTGTGGAATTTCCTCAGCATGCTGACCGTCGGCTTTGCGGCAGCCCTTGCGGGAGGATGCCCCGGACGCCAGTTTTTCTCCGGAGGAGAAGGCAATAACGATTCAGTTATTTACTGCATCGGCTTATTTGTCGGTACGGCTTTTGCCCATAACTTCGGCATTGCAAGCTCAGCTCAGGCCATAGGCCCCAACAGCGCCTTTGCCGTTCTGCTCGGACTTGCCGTCTGCTTTATCATTGCCTTTGCGCACATAAAAAGAAAATAGGAGAAAACATGGAAAACGTACTCGATACCTGCGGTCTTTCCTGCCCGCAGCCGGCTTTGGAAACACTTAATTTCATTCAGCAAAACGGTGCCGATGAGTTTACGGTACTGACCGACAGCATCACAAGCCGCGAAAACATTATCCGCACCGCCAAAAAACAAGGATACGGATTAAAACATGAAGAAAAACAGCTTATGACCATGTATCTGCATTTTAGTAAAAATGCCTGATCCCTTTGCTTGCTTATAAAAACAAAATAGGGCATACTTGTTCCAGTTTTTATAAGCGAGCATTTTTTTATGAAAATTCCCCTCAATTCCAATACTGCCGTTATTTTCCGCCTGAGTGCCATGGGGGATGTTGCCCTGCTCACGGGCGTACTTTCCTACTGGAACATAGCCTATCACACAAAATTCATTGTCATTACCCGTGCCGAATGGGCCGCCCTTTTTGAAAATCATCCTGCCATTGCAGGCATTGAAGCCCTTTCCAAAGAAAGCCTTGAACGCAGAGAATATATTCACACCTGCCGAAAGCTTGCCGAAAAATATGCAGATTTTCCGCTGTTGGACATGCACGGCTCCACCCGCTCACGCCTGCTTGCCCACCAATGGAGAACAAGCGTATACCGCTACAACAAAATGCCCGTCCTGCGCCGCCTTTTTCTGTGGACAAAAGGAAAAATCGGAAGAAATGCCCTGCTTGAAAAAAACGTCTGCCAGCGCTACGCAAGCCTTTTATGCGAAGACCCCATTCCCCGCCATCTTTTAAAACCCCGGATTTTTCTGGATGAAGAAGAAAAAGATGACGCAAGACATCTTTTAAGCAAACTTTTTCCCTGCAGTGACGCGGAACTTCGCGTCGGCTATGACCTTGTTTGGGTCGGAAAAGGCGAACTTCCCGAAAACATGTACGGCAAAAGCCTTGTCAACAAAACATCCCTGCGTGAACTCTGCGCCGTGCTGAGCCAATGCTCCCTGCTGATTACGGGAGATTCCGGCCCCATGCACCTTGCCGACGGTGTCAATACGCCCCTGCTTGCGCTGTTCGGACCGACTTCCAAAGAATGGGGATTTTTTCCCGTGGGCAGAAATGCCCGCATCCTGCAAAAAGACATGCCCTGCCGCCCCTGTTCCCTGCACGGCAAATCTGCCTGCAGGCAAAAGGAAAACTGTCTGGAAAAAATCCGCAATGAAGAAATTTTGGAAGAAGTAAAAAAAATGCTCGCCTGAACGTCCCGGCAAAATACTTAATCATACATTCAATTTTAACAGCAAATGCATGCAAGCTTTTTTCAGCAGACAAAATTCTTTGTCCGAAATTTAAGCCCGTGCATTTTCTTTTTTTTAACCATAAACAGAAAAAATCTGAAACTCCTTTTTTATCTCCTTGAAATTTTTTGTCTTAACCGAAACAATATCTGCTTTGCGCCAAATCCCCCCAAAAAAAATTTTTCCGTTTGGGCATGCTTTTTCATTTCTTTTGTGAGTTTGTCACCATACAAGAATTTATTCTGCCTTTTCATTGCAAAAACGGAAATTTTTAGATATGCTGTTACCGTTGCAAAAAGGAACGGTCTATGAAAAAATTTCTTCCCCTTTGTTTTTCCGGGCGGCAAGACGAAGATTTTCCAAGGCGTGGCTTTTCTCCACCCCTTCCATGT
>CALUWZ010000209.1 GCA_944324625.1 uncultured Mailhella sp.
TTTTGTTCATCTTTTTCATGAAGAAGGGAAAACAGATTTTTTTGGATTTGGCCTGCAGGCAGTATGCCATAGAACATAATGCCCGCTTTCATGTACGGAAATCCCTTGCGGTAAATTTCCCGCAGCAGGCTTTTGGCCGTTCGGAGCATGGGCCTTGTGTCGCAGAGCGGACAGGGAAAATTGGCGCTTGCCGTGTTTCTGTAGCAGTTTTCCGCGTGGGGGGATGTGCGTATGTGCACGCTCATGCCCGATGCCATTAAATTTTTATGGCGCAGGCGTTCTGCTCCGCGGACGGTAAAAGAGGAAACCGCTTCCAGAAGTTCGTCAAAATTCTGAATACGCACGCCGAAGGAACGGGAACACACAAGGCTTTTGGGCGTATCGCAAAAATCCGTGTCAATGCAGGAAACGCCGTGCAGTTCACGCAGGGTTCTGACGCCTGTAACGGTCAGATTTTTTTGTATCCATTCCTCTTGGGCGTATTTTAAGTCACGGGCTGTTTTTATGGAATGTCTGTACAGTTTTTCCGCCTGTCTTTTTCCTATGCCCCAAATCTCTTCCACGGGAACTGACTGCAGAATTTCGTCAAAATCGTTTTGGCTTGGGTGAAGTTCAAAAATACCGCTGTTTTTTTTGGCAATGTGATTGGCAATTTTGGCCAGTGTTTTGCTCGGGGCAATGCCGACGGAACAGGTAATGCCCACCCAGCGGAGGATTCTTTCCCTGAGCAGGACGGCAATATCCGTGCTGTTATGGCTCAGGCTGTTTTCCAAAAGGCAAAATGCTTCATCAATGGAATATTGGTCGCAGGGACAGATTTCACCGATGGTCTGCATGACCCGTGCGGAAATATCGCCGTACAGGGCATAGTTGGAAGAAAACACTTCCACATTGTGCAGTCTGAGAAATGAACGTATTTTAAATTCGGGCGTACCCATGGGAATGCCGAGTTCTTTGGCTTTTTTTGAACGTGCTACAATACAGCCGTCATTATTGGAAAGAACAACAACAGGCTTGTCTTTTAAATCGGGACGGAACAGTTCTTCGCAGGAGGCGTAAAAATTGTTGCAGTCCACAAGAGCCCATAATGAATCGGCTTTTATCAGGTTTTTATATTTTTCCAAAACGGGAAAAGGCGGGAGTTTTTGCATAATGTTCAAAAAATAAAAAATCCGTCAGGAAACTTTGTGTACGGCATAGGTTACAACGCCCCAAATGTGCACGTGTTCCTTATGGGTGATGTCAAATTCCGGGTAATCGGGGTTTTCCGGGGCAAGCACCACTTGATGGGGCCGCCGCAAGAGGCGTTTGACGGTGAGTTCGCCGTCAATGGCGGCAATCACGATTTTATTGTGTCCTGCTTCAATGGAGCGGTCCACAATGAGCAGGTCTCCGTCGTAAATGCCTGCGCCGAGCATGGATTCGCCGTGGGCTTTGAGAAAAAAAGTTGCAGCATTGTTGCGGACAAGAAAGTCGTGGAGATTGATTTTTTTGTCAATGTAATCGTCGGCAGGGGAAGGAAAGCCTGCCTGAACCGCGGTCAGATAAAGGGGAAGCAGGTGCTGTTCCTTTTCCGTACGGGGCTCTTTTGCCATGCCGATAAGTTCCAAGTTTTTTGAAAGTTTCATAGTTTTTGTATACAAAAGCAAAAAAATTTGGTCAAGAAATAAAGTATATTTTAAATCAAGCGGATATAATCTTGCTCTTTTGTATAAAGAACTGGACTTAAATTGCAAAATGAATATAATACGTAATGTTTGTATCTCTCATATAGTGAATGTATTCCTCTATATTCTTTTCTTATATCTGTACAATCGGAGAATTTATTATGGCTTATACTTTTAAGCGTATGGTTTTGTGCGGTTTTGCAATGCTGGCACTTGCTGCCTGCGGAGATTCCGCAAGTCAGCAGGGGGCGGTGCAGCGTCCTGTTCCTTCTGTGGGCGTGGTGGAAATAAAAGCCCGTCCCGTTATTTTATACAGTGAAATGCCGGGCAGAACTCTGGCCTATGAAACAGCTGAAGTGCGTCCGGAAGTAACGGGCATTATCCGTGAACGGGTGTATAAAGAAGGCGCCTATGTCAATAAAGGCGACATCTTGTACCTTATTGACGACGAACTTTATAAGGCAAGCTATGACAGCGCCAAAGCCTCACTTGCCAAAGCAGAGGCTGCGGCAACGCTGGCTCAGCTCAAAGAGCGCAGAAGCAGTGAACTTCGCAAGAAAAATGCAATCAGCCAGCAGGATTACGATGACGCCAGAGCTTCCTATCTGCAGGCCAATGCAGAAGTTCAGGCCGCAAAAGCATCCCTGCAGACTGCCAAAATCAATTTGGACAGAACCAAAATTTCCGCTCCCATCAGCGGCCTTATCGGCATGTCTTCCGTGTCCGTGGGTACGCTTGTTTCCAACAATCAGGCAGCGGCTTTGACTACCATTTATCAGATTGATCCCATGAATGTGGACCTGACGGAATCCGTGGAAAGGCTTGTGAATGCCCGTAACCGTCATGACGAAAAAGCCAGCGGCGAAGTGGATTCCACCAATCTGCAAAATCTGAACGTGCCCGTAAAACTGCTTCTTGACAGCGGAAAAGAATATTCGCAGCTCGGCAAACTGGAATTTGTCGATGTAGGCATTGATACAAGCACGTCAACCATGACTTTGCGCGCAACTTTCCCGAATCCCAATTATCATCTTATGCCCGGTATGTTTATCCGCGCCAAGGTTCAGATCGGCGTGGAAAACAATGCGCTGCTCATTCCGCAAAAATCCGTGCTCCGCGATAACCGCGGAAATGCCTATGTCTTTGTGGCGGAAGGCTACGAGCAGGGACAAAATCCTTCCGAACAGGCTCCTGCAAAAGTGAAGTCCGTGCGCCGTTATGTGACCCTCGGCGATACCTACGGTGAAAACTGGCTTGTGCTTTCAGGCCTGAAAGACGGTGAATCCGTGGTTCTTGAAGGCATCCAGAAAGTGACCGACAATGCCGACATCAATGTTATTATGGCCCGCGGCATCAATGTTCCTGCCGATGCGGATTATCTTGCAGAAAACAATCCGCAGGTTTTGGGTGCGAAAGGACAAAAGCATGCCGCAAAGGCTGAAAATATTGTTTCCGAAGCTGACGGAGGCAATGCATAATGGCACGCTTTTTTATTCATCATCCGATTTTAGCATGGGTGCTT
>CALUWZ010000210.1 GCA_944324625.1 uncultured Mailhella sp.
CCAACGCCCAAACCCGCCTTGACGCAGTGGTTTACTCCCAAATGCGCGCCCATGTGGGCCGCTACACCCTGACGGAAGTTGTGGCCAGCGAACGCACCAATATTATGGATTCCGTCACGCAGCAGGCATCAAGACAAATGAAGGAATTCGGCATAGAAGTCATTGACGCAAGAATAAAGCGCACTGACCTTCCGCCCGAAAACCAGCGTGCCATTTACGACAGAATGCGTGCCGAACGCGAACGCCAAGCCCGCCAATACCGCTCCGAAGGAACGGAAGAAGCCACCAAAATCCGCTCCACCGCCGATAAGGAAAGAGCCGTAATTTTAGCCGAAGCAAAGAAAAAAGCCCAAGTCATACAAGGCGAAGGCGATGCCGAGGCAGCCAAGATTTTTGCAGACGCTTACGGAAAATCTCCTGAATTCTTTGAATTTCAGCGCAGCCTCGAAGCTATGAAAAAATCTTTTGAAAACAATACCAAAATCGTCGTTACAACGGATAATCCGCTGTTTGGCGCGATTAAATAACATGGAGAATGCTATGGGAACCTTTGACGAAATCTACAAACGCATCTTATTCGCCTCCAACTGCCAGACTCAAATGGAACTTGCCGCCGTTCTGGAAATCAGTCAATCCAGCATTTCCGATGCCAAAAGAAGACAATCCATTCCTTCTGACTGGCTCATCAAATTATATGACAAGTTCGGTGTAAACCCAGACTGGCTCAGAGACAAAAAAGAGCCCATGTACCTTAGGGGCATTGCCAACCTTGACGAACAGGGCACCAATATCGTGCTTGAAGATGTCTCCCGCGGTTTTATGGCCAAAGTATTTGAAACATACTGCGAAAAACAGGAAAACGGCTATGCCTTCAATGCCGTTGATGAAGTGGTTCTGCCCAAAAACCTGCAAAAATGCACTTCTTATATTTTCAATTACAACGGAAGCGGCATGGAACCGAGCCTGCCGAGGCTTGCCCTTGTAGGCGTACTCGGCAAAAACAAGGAAGAAAAACTTCCCGTAATTTCAGGCGAGCTGTATGCCCTGTACCTTGAGCAGGAAGGCATTGTATTCAGACGCATTTATCAAAACATTGAAGACAATACCTATACAATCTGCTTTGAAAACCCCAAAATGCCCGCAAGCACCATAAGCCTCGCAAGCCTGCAGGAAAAATTGGTCGGCAAAGTTTCTTGGGTACTGCATAAGTTTTAATCTTATGAAACATGTCTGCACGCTTTTACTTTTAAGCATATTAAGCATGGCTTGTTCCTGTACGGCAAGCCATGCCCCTGCCCCAAAAAAACAAACGGAACAAAAAGCCGTTTCTCTTCAGCCTGCTGCCGAAACCGCAAAAAGCTCCGAACAAAACAATGAACAGCTGACCGATAAAACTTGGACGGCTTTGCACGCCCGCCTTATCAATGACGGCTTTACGGAACAGGAACTGCACAAATTTTTTCTGCAGCTTGAACATGCCTATTCGCAGAAACCCATGGGCAACAAAGTAAAAGAACTGTACAACGCCAATTTTGTCCCCCGAAAAAAAAGCGTTTCCAAAAAACAAAAGCCCAAAACCAATGCCTTAGGCATTCCCTATCCTTGGTATAACGGTTACGTTACCAAAGAAAACGCCCTGAAATGCCAAAACTTCATTAAAGCGCACGAACAGTATTTTCTTTTGGCAGAACAGCGTTACCGCGTCCCCAGACACGTGCTTTCCGCGCTGATTTACGTGGAAACATGGCACGGAAAATTTTTGGGAAAATTCAATCCGCTGCCCATGCTGGCAAGCATGGCCGTGTCCACTGACTTATCCATGCTTCCCGCCTATACCGAAAATCTGCACCTGACCCCAAAACAGGAAAAATGGATGCAGAACAAAATCAAAGTCAAAGCTGACTGGGCCTATGCGGAACTCAAAGCCCTGCTTCAATACGCCCTGCAAAATGATGCGGACATAAACAGCGTGCCTTCTTCCATTTACGGAGCCATAGGCTACGGACAGTTTATGCCCAGCAATATTTCCCGCTTTGGCGTTGACGGCAACGGCGACGGAAAAATTGACCTGTTCAATCCGCAGGACGCTATTTTGAGCGTAGCCTGCTTTTTAAACAGGCAAGGATGGAAAGAGCTCAGCCCGCCCTTTGCAAAACAAGTAAAAGTTCTGAAACGCTACAACTATTCCACGGCTTATGCCCATACCATTTTAGCTTTGGCAAAACTCAGCAAAACTGTTTTGCCGAATATTGCCCAAAATAAGGAGAATATGCATGGAACACGATAATATTTTAAAATCCATCGGGCCTCAGGGCTTTCTCCTGCCCTGCCCCATTTTTTTGGTGGGTTCATACCATACCAATGCCGACGGAGAAAAAGTTCCCAATATCATGACCGCAGCATGGGGCTGTCTGTGCTCCGCCCAGCCTCCCGCAGTAGCCGTAGCCGTCAGAGGAAGCAGGCAAACACACAAAGCAATACACAAACATAAGGCATTTACCTTAAGCATCCCCGATACAGCCATACTTCCCGAAACAGATTACTGCGGAATTTTTTCCGTTGCTCAGGAAAACAAATTTGACCGCACCAAATTCACGCCCGTGCCAGCCGAACATGTGGATGCGCCCTATGTAAAGGAATGTCCCGTTGTCATTGAGCTGACGCTTATGAAACACGTGGACGTAGGCACGCACACTCTTTTTATCGGCGAAATCATGGACGTAAAAATCAGGGAATCCTGCCTCAATGCCGAAGGCATGCCGAACCCGAAAGACCTGAACGTGCCCGCCTATATCCCCATGCTCCGCGAATACTGGGGACTCGGCGAATTTAAAGCCAAAGCGTTTGGCGTCGGAAAAACCATTGTGGCAAGCAAAATTTCCGAATAACTGCAATTCTGATAAAGAAAAATTCTGAAAAGCTCCCAAAAAGCCCTTTTTGACTGTGCAAAGAGGGCTTTTTTTTATGCCGTATCACCATAAATTCCTTAACAGCAAACGGCGCTGCATCAATTGTGCAATACCTGCCAAAAACAAAACATGTCTTTGGCAGGCGAAAACAATTTTTTACTCTTGCTGCCTTTGCAAAAACAATCCGAATATTCAGCAAAACCCAAAACACGTTTCCCCAAAAATCCGAAACCGCGGCTGTGTTATG
>CALUWZ010000211.1 GCA_944324625.1 uncultured Mailhella sp.
AGGGCGTCACAGCCTGAATGATAATCGGGCCTGAATCCATTTCCTCGCTGACAAAATGAACGGTGCAGCCTGAAAATTTCACTCCGTAATTTACGGCATCCCTTGCTCCGTGTATGCCCGGAAAAGACGGCAGGACAGCAGGATGAATATTAATTACCCTGTCAGGAAAACTTTCCAGAAAATAGGAGGTTACCATGCGCATATAGCCTGCCAGCACAATGCAGTCCGCACCGTGGGCTTTTATGGTCTCAACCACTTTTCTGTCATATTCTTCACGGCTTGCAAAGGTTGTGTGATCAATAAGGCAGTGGGGCAAACCGAAATTTTTTGCCCGTTCCAAAACCCTTGCGCCGGGTCTGTTGGCAAGCACAAGACAAATCTCCGCATCAAGCTTTTTTGCCTTGACCGCTTCAAAAATAACTTGGGCATTTGTTCCGCTGCCTGATGCCAAAATAGCAATTTTCAAACTCATAACGTCCTACTTTGCTGATTTTAAAAGGGATTGATAATAGGGTGACTCTATATCGGTTTCCTTGGAAAAAAACTTTGTTATCTCTGCAACAAGTGCGGGAATGGTAAAATCCTTCGGCTCCATGTCGGTTTTAAACCCGTATTCTTCCAAAGTCTTGGCAGTAATTGGCCCGATGGACGCAAAACGCACCTTGTCCGCCTTTTTCAAAACATCGGCAGGAATGCTTTCCATAAAATTGCGCACCGTGGAAGAAGACGCAAAGCTTATGCAGTCCACGCTGTTTTCTTCCAGCGCCTGCAAAAGCTCTTCCTTATTGTGCATAGCCTTTACTGTTTTGTATGCGGGAGCAACAGTAACCTTTGCACCTGCCTTTTCCAAAAACTCAGGCAGCACTTCACGGGATTCCAGCGCACGGGGAAGAAGAATTTCCCTGCCCTGAATGTCAAATCTGCAAAGCCCTTCAGCCACGGATTCAGCCACATAGGTTTCAGGCACAAAATCGGGAATAATGCCGAGTTTTTCCACTTCCCTGCGGGTAACGGGACCTATGGCGGCAATTTTGGCACGGGCAAGAGCGCGGCTGTCTTTGCCTTTGGCACGCAGACGCTCAGCAAAATGCTGCACGCCGTTTACGGACGTAAAAATAATCCATGAAAAAGCGTCCAATCTGTCCAAGGCACTGTCCAATACACTGTAATCATCGGCAGGCTCAATGCTTATGGTCGGGAACTGAATAACCCTTGCGCCGAGGCTCATAAGCATGGCCACCATATCGCTTGCCTGTTCGCGGGAGCGGGTTACAACCACGGTTTTGCCGAAAAGCGGACGCTTTTCATTCCAGTTAAGTTTGTCACGCAGGGAAACCACATGGCCGACAACAATAACGGAAGGATTTTTAAAACCTTCGCGGACGGCAGCTTCGGGAAGTTCCGCCAGCGTTGCCGTCAAAGAACGCTGCATGGGCATGGTTCCCCAATGCACAAGAGCGGCAGGCGTATTTGGATCCATGCCTGCATTAATCAAATTTTTGGAAATATCGGGAAGATTTTTCATGCCCATGACAAAAACCAAAGTTGAAGCACTTTTGGCAAGGGCATTCCAGTTATGCACGGAATCGGGCTTTGTGGGGTCTTCATGGCCCGTAATGATGGTCACGGAAGACGCGGCTGTTCTGTCCGTAAGCGGAATGCCGGCATAGGCGGGCCCCGCAATGGTGCTGCTTATGCCGGGAACTTCGCAGAACGGCACGCCTGCATCATACAAAGCTCTGCCCTCTTCGCCGCCGCGGCCGAAAATATACGGATCACCGCCTTTCAGACGGGCAACGATTTTTCCTTCCTTCGCCTTTGCAACCAAAAGCGCATTGATGTCTTCCTGCTTCATGGCATGGTTGCCGGCGATTTTTCCCACATATATTTTTTCTGCATCGGGACGTGCATACCCTAACAAAATATCACTTGCCAAATAGTCATACACAATGACATCGGCACGGCTCAGCGCATCCAAGCCTTTGCAGGTAATAAGCCCCGGATCGCCCGGACCTGCTCCGATAAGATATACAAACATGATGCCTCCAAACTCATAATTATATCATTTTATTATACCCGCTTCTTATAACCGCAATTTTTCTTTTCCGCAACAAGATTATTTTGAACTGAAAAGTCATATATTTGACAAAAACAATTTTTTTATAAAAAATTCAACATAATATATAAACAGGTACGTTTTTTGCATTTAGAAAGCAAGGAGAAAAATATCAATGCAGCAAGAGAGTTTTTTATGGCATACGACAGTCTGAGTTTATCACAGCCTCTGCGCGGAGGCGGATACAATGAATATCTGCTTGGAAAAATGCAGAACAAAAACGGCCTGCAGTCTGCCGTAAGTCAAGCGGAGCAAACAGTTTCCAGACAAACGCTTTTGGACAGCGTATCAGGCTTTGCGTCCGAACTGCGTTCGCAGAACTTGGTCAGGGCAATGGCTGCGGTACAGGAAAAACAAAACAGTCTGCCCCCGACCCTTGCGGAACAGGGAGCGCATATAGACCAAAACGGAACCGTTACCATACCAAACAGTTCAGCGCCGATGCCTGCTTCTGAAACGTCTCCCGTCTCTCCCGCAGTATCCCCTGTTTCGGAAAAAACAGCCAATGCCATGCAAATTACGGCAGACAGAGCCTTTGCCCTGTCCCCAAAAACAAGCATGGCCCTGCAGGGCATGAAAGCCATAGCGCTGGACAGCAAGTCACTGGGCATATTGTCAAGAATTTCCGCCCGCAGGGAAAATCCTTCATTACAGGCAGAACGAAGAAATCCCCTGCAGCAAAAATTTGACGAACTCTCCGAAAAATTCTCCCTCGGCAGCCTTTCCAAAAAATATGAGTCAGGCAGTACGGGCAGCCAAAGCATAGGCTACGACCGCGTCGGCGGAACCTCTTACGGCACCTATCAGCTTTCCTCCCGCGCGGGAACATTCGGCAGGTTCTTGGAATTTTTGGAAAACAAAGAACCCCAATGGGCAAAAACCCTGAAAAACGCGGGCAGTGCCGACACAGGCAGCAGAAACGGCGCCGTGCCTTCCGCATGGAAAGACATCTGCGCCCAAAATCCCGAACGCATGAAAGAACTGGAACATGATTTTATCGTACAGAGCCATTATGAGCCTGTTTTCCGATATGTTC
>CALUWZ010000212.1 GCA_944324625.1 uncultured Mailhella sp.
AACATCAGAAGGGCGACATCGTTTGTGAAGAACATCGAGGAGATGAAGACGACAGCCGTAAGCATTGCTGAGAGCAGCTCCGATTCCTTGAATTGTTAGAACTGTGCCGATTCCCAGATTAATATGTCCGCTTTTATTCAGAATTTGTGCAACAAGTCCCGGCATGGCCACGCCGAGAATACCGGCGCCGATACCGTCTAAAATTTGTACCGGAATAATGTTCCACGGGTTTATCCAAAAACCGGCAATAATGCCGCGAACAGGCAAGGCTGAGAAAGCAAAATAAAAAAGAAAAATATAACCCTGTTTTTGTGCTGTTTTGGCAGCCAGAAGAGCAGTGATTATCATTGTGCATTGGGCAATAATGATTGTCCCTGCCGTGTAAAAGGCAGGATTTACTTGGAACTGCGCAACTGCCGATTGTCCCAGCAAAGGAAGCAGAGCTGCATTTCCCAGATGAAAAAAGAACAGGGCTGTTCCGATAAGCAGCAATGTTTTGTTTGTCAGCAAATGATGTATTGCGGGAATATCGGCAGGATTTGTTGTTTTGTCCAATCCGCGGGCAAGATTGTGATTGATAAGTTTTGGATTAATGTGCCAAAGGCTTAATATGGCTGAAATTCCCATAAAAAACAAAATAAGCAGAATTCCCGTAAATCCGAACAGATACCCGGTTATTCCGCATAAAATGGCTGTTGAGGCATTTCCGGCATGATTCCATGCTTCATTTTTTCCAAGTTGTTCGGCAAAATTTGTTTGTCCAGTCAGACCTAAGGTTATTCCTGTCAGTGCAGGAGGAATGGCGGCAGCAGCGGCTCCCTGAAGTATTTTTGTAAATCCTGCAACAGCAAACGAGCTGTTGATAAAGACGGCAGCGGAGCTGATAATAATGCATAGTGCGGCCAAAAGTATAATGAGGCGTTTTTTTTTGGTATGATCGGCAAAAGCTCCTAATGGGGCTGCGAAAATAAGGCCGGCAAGCCCTCCGAGCGTCATTACATATCCTATTTCCTCCGCATTCCATTTTTGCTGCTGCAGGTATACGCCGAGAAAAGGGCCAAGTCCGTCTTGTATGTCGGCCAGAGAAAAACATAGTAATGAGAGTGCCCATAAACTTTTATTTTTTGAAAAATCGGTTGTTTTCATGGAATACCAGCTTAAAAAAAGTTGTTATTGATTATTTTTTACATAAATTTTACATTTTATTCTTGACTTCCACAAGGCTGTTTTTTATTAAAATGAGAAATTGTGGGTATTATAGTTATATTATTGCAAGTTGCAAGGATTATTTAACATTTAACTGTATTTTGTTGAGGGATTATGGAGTATTCATTTCTCGATATTGCAATTTTCAGCATTGTAATGATTGTGGCAATGTTTTTGGATTTGAAAGCGCACAGTCAGGACAAGCCCGTAAATTTGAAAAGTGCCGCCGTTTGGTCTGTTGTGTGGACAGTATTGGCACTGCTTTTTGCCGTGTATGTTTTTGTGGAACATAATGCTCAGGACGGACAGCTGTTTCTCGCAGGTTATTTTCTTGAACGCGCTCTTTCCATGGATAACCTTTTTGTTATCATGGCAATTTTTGCTGCATTTTCCGTGGAAGAAAAATTCCAGCACAGAGTGCTTTATTACGGTATTATCGGTGCGCTTGTGCTGCGTTTTGTGTTTATTTTTGCAGGAACTGCAATTATTGCACTGCTTGGAAAACCCGCTCTTGTGGCTTTCGGGCTTTTTGTTTTGTACACTGCTTGGGCAATGTGGAAAAATATGCATTCCGACCATGAAGAAATTGAGGATTACAGCCAGCACTGGAGCGTTCGTTTTGTAAAGCGTTTTTATCCCGTATATCCGAAGATTGAATCCCATGATTTTTTTGTCAGAAATCCCGAAGCGCAGAATTCCAAAGCATTATTTGCCAAGTGGGCGGCAACCCCGCTTTTTCTCTGTTTGATTTGTATTGAATTTGCCGATATCATGTTTGCCTTTGACAGCGTGCCTGCGATTATCGCCATAACCGAAAAACCGTTTTTGGTATATACAAGCAATATTTTTGCCATCTTGGGCATGCGGTCTTTGTATTTCCTGCTTGCAGGCGCCAAGCAGTATCTGAAATATTTGGAACATGCAGTTATTGTCATTCTTATTTTTATCGGCTTTAAGCTGCTTATCGGCATTTTCGGCATTCATGTGCCTGCAATGCTGTCCCTTTCTGTTGTTATGGGCTGTCTTCTTGTGGGTATTGTCTATTCTTTGGTCAAGGTTAAAAAAGAACAGTAAAAACAATTCCATAAAGAACAGTAAGAATAATTTCATGCTGTCTTCAGGCTCCCCGCCCGCAGGGGAGCCTTTTTTTTGCAGAAAAATCTTGCGGAAAAACAATACTCTGGCTATGCTGTAAAAAACGGTATAAAAACCGAAGTCCGTTTGACTGGAGATGGACATGAGCAAAGATTTGGAAGATACCGACAGTTTATACGTTTTGTCTGAACAGCAATGGCATAAGGGTGTTTCCGTATTAAAGGAATTTGATGTCTGCATGGATATTTTTCTTCTGCGCTGGACGGTGCGGATGAAATCGGCAGGCTATTTGGATTTTACCACGGCACGCCGCAAAGACTGCATTATGGCCTGTCATGCTCTTTTGGACCCGATATTTTCCCATGAAGGCAAGGGGATTTTTCCGCGTTTTGAAAAGCTCAGAGGCAATGCGGACGGCTGGGCAAATGCCTTGGTTCAGTCAGGACTGCGGCATTTAAAACGGGGCATTACGGGTGCCATGTATTTGGGGTGTTTTAAAACTTTTATTTTTGCCATGTTTGATACGCTGGAAACGCTGACGGAGCGTTGTCCCTCGGTGAAAGCGGCTGATATCGGCCATGCCCGGACAGTGCTTTTGATATATGCCCATTCGTTTGAAGTTGTATGGCTTGAAACCTGTGAAAATCTTTCTTTGCACCAGCAGGATTTGGATAAAAATGAAACCGTGCGTCTGCTGACCTTGGAAAAGTGCCGTTTTGAAAATATTTTCAATACCACGTCCGACGGTGTTTTGGTCATGGATGCGGACTGCCGCATTATGACGGCAAATAAGTCCCTGCGTCAGTATATCGG
>CALUWZ010000213.1 GCA_944324625.1 uncultured Mailhella sp.
AATATCCTCGGCAACGGCATACCGATTCTGCATGTCCACCTTTTTTTCAAAGGCGGGAGCTTTATAAGGCGTATACTTTTTGAAAATGCTTTCCCTTGTGTTCTCATACGTTTTAAAATACTCGGGCAAAACCGTGCTGTGGGTATATTTTATGGCTATGGTGCCGATTTTGTACTGTTCACCGGGATAAAGCGTTATAACGACATAATCAAGACCGTCTTTTTTTTCCAGCCTGTATTTTACTTTTCCCGAATAATAGCCGTAAGCCTCCAAAACTTCCTTTGCCGCCTGCACATCGTTATTAATACGCCGAACAAGCGCAAACTCATTGTCTATGGGCTGTTTTTTCAAAAACTCAAGCTGACTGTTTTTTTCGATAAGCGACAAAACAGCCGCTTTTACTTCAGGCTTTACGGTATCGCATTTCTCATCAAAAACAAACTGATACGTATAAGTCGGACCGGATTCCTTTGCTTTTTTGCTTTTTGTCCGTTCCTGCACGCCGCCGTTTTGCGCAGACAAAGAATCCCCGCTGCGAAAAAATGAACAGGAAACCAAACAAAAGAAAAAAATTATATAAAAGCAAACCTTGATTAAAGGCAGATGTTTTCTTATCATAGACTTTTTTGTACCGAAAAATTCCCTTATCAGCAAGCTAGATTATTATTTAATTTTATGTTAAGCTTACTGCCAATGAAAATTTATACGAGGCTCACATGACAATTAATCCTACACAAATGGCAGACTGGGAAATTGCGGAACATTTTGAAAAAAACATGCTTAAAATTTCTGAAATAGGCAAAAAACTCAATCTTCAGGAAGAAGAACTGCTTCCCTACGGCCATTACATGGGAAAAGTGGATTACAAAAGCGTTTTGGAAAGACACAAAAATACCAAAAACGGCAAATATATTACCATAACGTCCATTACCCCCACCCCGCTCGGGGAAGGAAAATCCACCTCCACCATAGGATTGCTGCAGGGCCTTGGCAAAAGGGGCAAAAACGTTGCCGCAGCCATACGCCAGCCCTCAGGCGGCCCCACCATGGGAACCAAGGGCTCCGCGGCAGGAGGCGGCCTTTCCCAGTGCATACCGCTTACCCAGTATTCCCTCGGCTTTACGGGCGACATCAACGCCGTCAGCAATGCCCATAACCTTGCCATGACAGCGCTTACCGCCCGCATGCAGCATGAACGCAACTACGATGACGAAACCTTGCTCCGTCTCAGCAAAAAAGCACGCCTGAACATTGATCCCAAACGGGTCAGCATCGGCTTTGTCATTGATTTTTGCTGTCAGTCTCTCAGAAATATCATTATCGGTCTCGGCGGCCCCAAAGACGGATTCACCATGGAATCCCATTTTGATATTGCCGTTGCTTCCGAAATTATGGGAATTTTGGCCATTTGCAACGATTTGAAAGACATGAGGGAACGCATCGGAAAAATCATCGTTGCCTATGACAGAAACGGCAGTCCGGTTACCACCCGCGATCTTGAAGTGGACGGTGCCATGACAGCATGGCTTGTGGACGCAATAAAACCCAATGTCATCCAAAGCCTTGAAGGACAGCCCGTGTTTGTGCATGCAGGGCCTTTTGCCAATATTTCCATTGGTCAAAGCTCCATAATTGCCGACAAAGTTTCCCTGAAACTCAATGATTACCATATTACCGAATCAGGCTTCGGTGCGGATATCGGCTATGAAAAAATGTGGAATTTAAAATGCCATTTCAGCGGCCTTACGCCTGATGCCGTTGTCATCGTCGCCACAGTCCGCGCACTCAAAAGCCACGGCGGTGCTCCGGAATTTGTTACGGGACGCCCCATGCCCGAAGAATACAAACACGAAAGCGTGGAATATGTGGAAAAAGGCACGCAGAACCTTTTGCACCATATCAATATTGTCAAAAAATCAGGCATCAAACCTGTTGTCTGCATCAACGCTTTTGTTACGGACACAAAAGCTGAAATTGCAAAAATCAAGGAACTCTGCGAACATGACGGCGTGCGTGTCGCCATTTCCAATCACTGGGCAGAAGGCGGACACGGCGCACTGGAACTTGCCGATGCCGTGCTTGACGCCTGCGAAGATCAAAAAACATTCACTCCTCTTTATGATTGGAGCATGCCCGTCATCGACAGGATCAGCCTCGTGGCAAAAGAAGTATACGGCGCAGCCGATGTTGATCTGAGCCCTGCGGCAAAAGAAAAAATCAACCAGCTGGAAAAATCCCACAATATCAGCGATCTTGGCCTCTGCATGGTAAAAACCAGTCTGTCCCTTTCCGACAATCCGCGCCTGAAAGGAGTTCCGAAAGACTGGACTTTAAAAATCCGTGACGTCCTGTATTACGGCGGCGCAGGCTTTGTCGTTCCCGTTGCGGGCGATATAAGCCTTATGCCCGGCACAGGCTCCAATCCGGCATTCAGAAAAATCGATGTCAACACGGAAACCGGAAAAGTATACGGAATATTCTAAAAACAGGTTCTGCTATGGAAGGACTTTATTTTTTAGGTGTATTTTCAGGCAATCCGCCAAAAGCAGACGCAGGCCTGCTTGAAGAACCCGCCCTTTGGAACGTTTACCTGAAAAAAGACAAAAAAATTTATATTGTACAAAAGCTGGATCAAAACAACCAAGCCACAGCAGAACAATATAAAATTTCTCCCGCATATTTCGGGATTAATTTTCGTCAGGTTAAAAATACGCAATTAAAAAAGACTGTTGATAACCAGCTGAAAATGCTTGATACGGACAAAAACAAGCACGAATCTTTTTTTGCGTCTTTTTTCAAGAATCATTCTGCGTTCAATTCCATTTTCCAACAGAAAAAGAACAATGAATTTTCATTCCAAATGGGTTCGGAAGGACAAAGAAAAGCTGCGGCCGGCGTGCAGGATGACACAACCTATGTCAAGTCCCTCGGAAAAAAACAAACAAATGAATTTCAGTTCAATGTTTCCGACCATGCTTCCGGCAAAACGGAAAATTTGCAGCAAAATGCCCCGTCTCCTGCCAAAAATACGGGCAAAAAGCAGACCAATGAGTTTCAGTTCAATGTTTCCGACTCCAATAC
>CALUWZ010000214.1 GCA_944324625.1 uncultured Mailhella sp.
GCTTTGAAGACGCAAAACGCCAGCGCCAGCACGGCGGGCGGAAAGATGAAGGTCACGGTCAGCGCACAGATGGCGCCCAGATACCAGGCATCCTGCGTGGACTCGATTTGGCAATCGGCGGGAAGCTCCTTGTTGAGTTGTTCACGGGTTTTGGTCACGAAATCAATTTCGTGAGCAGGCACGGAGGGCGTGCCGAGGGTCAGTTCTTTTTTCATTTTGAAGTGCAATTAAAATGAAACAATAGGTTAATAAATAGACGGGAAAGCGGACCTTCGTGTCCAAAAAATCAAGGGAACTTGCCTTAAATAAGAAAGTACCGCTTTCCCGTTGCACTTCACCTGAAACAGGCAGGGAGGCCATTAAGCCATCCACACGGGGGTCGGTACTTATATGTATTGCCAAAAGGCCATAAAAAAGGCCAATCCGGCAAGGGTTGGCGAACGTGTCCGTCGCCTGTCTCAAATGAAGTGCACTGCAAATATAGGGATAGTTTTTGGATGGGCAATAAAAAAGCGGAACTTTTTAGGGTTCCGCTTACAAAGTTATTTATCTTCTGGTGAGTTATATCTAAATTGTTGGCCGGAAGAAACATCTTCTATAATTAAAGAATTATATGTCCAGCTATTCTTGTCCGTCCAATCACCTGATTTATAAATCATATGAATTTTATAAATATATGATACATTTACGCCAAAAGCGTTTTTCGCAGTGAATTTTTGAAAGACATCATATTCATTTGCTGATGTTTCAGAACCTCTGCGATCGCCGTCAAATTCAACCTCCGCAGGGAATTTCATCCTTGGAGCTACAAATTCTTCCGATATAATAGCAGCTCTTGTAAAGGAAGGCTTGTTACTATCATCGCAAGAAACAGAAACCAAGCTGATAATCATCAGCATTAATAACAAACATTTTTTCATATCGGTGCATAGTTGTGATTAATAATGCACAAATATCTATACAATTTTCGAGAAAAGCAAGCGAAGCCCCCTCCGTGGTTGATGGAACGGATACAAAACCTACCTATTCGGGCCCCATGCCGTTTTGTGAGCTGGCGAGCAAAACGGCATGGGAGGGCACAGAAAAGCCCCGCCAGCGAACTGACGGGGCATCTGTTAGGCAATGAGCTGCGCTTCTATTTCTTGGACTTTCTCTGTTATCTTACCACGAATAAAGTGGATAAATTCCACGATAATGAGTCGGTTGCTTATCGAAAAAGTGTCATCATCCCGATACGAATTTCCCTGGCAGAATTTCAGCTTATACAAAACGGTGTTAAAATCTTCTTCTTGTGAAAGTTCATCCTCTGCTTTCTCCAGTTTATCCATCACGTCAATAAACTGCACACGATTTTCCGAAAGTTTCTTTTTCCGCTCCAGCTCGGCCAAGCATTTTTGCAGCTCCGCCGTGCGTTGCTCAATTTCCTTTTTCAGTTCATCGGCTTCTTTTATCTTATTTTTAGCCTTTTTGCCGGGAACTGCGGCCGGTTCTTCCTGCTTGCCGTCCTTTTCTGCGACTTTCAACGCTGGGGAAACAACCAAAACATTACCTTTTGCCTTCATTTCTTCAACAGATTTAATAATTTCACTACCGATTTTCTTTGCTTCTCTTTCCATAATTTTGTTTTTTAATGAGTTAATAAATTGGGGTTAATTAATCGTTTTTTTGTGATTTCGTAATTTTGTGAACTTGACATTCTGCAAACAGATAGCACAAGGGGAAATAATCATCATCTTTTTTCTTCTCTTCTTCCTGCTCCGCTTCCTTTGCTGTGTCCTCTTCTTTTTTCTTGTTGAATGAAACGGGGCTTCCCCACACAAGAAGCGCCTTTTCTCCTTTTTTTACAGAAAAGCCATCCTTTTTCCATTCTGAAAAAGTCTTCAAATTTTTAAAACCTTTACATGCGTAATAAAACCGTAATAATCCGTTAACGGTGTCATCCTCATTTCCCATATACTGCCCTTTATCTCGAGCAGACACCAAGGCGTTGGAAAGTTCTCTTAACTTCATTCTTTTTTCCTGCATTTCAGCTACATTTTTGCTCTCTTTCTGTTTCATATCCTTATGTTTTAAATTGTTATGCTTCATATATCACAAAGTCCTCTACCGTTTGGAAATAATTATCCCCACTGCTGAAAAGCTCCCATTTCTTCCCATTTCCGTCCAAAAAAACGATACAAAGCTCTCGTACATTATCCCACTTTTTCAGGATTTTATAGCCCTTGAAATTTTCGTTTAAAACGTTGATTGCCTGTGCCAAAGTAAAAGTTTTCATTGTGCGTAATTTTAATGTTGAACCTTGAGCTCGTGGGTGTGAGCCTTTATTCGGCTGTTTCCCTGATTAGAGCTTTTTTTTTGTGCGTCGCCTGTCGCTACGCGGTATGTTTCGCCTTTTTTACGCCACAAGAATTGCGGTGCCGAGGATGACTACCAGCAAGGTTCTGCCGAAAACCGTAGGCATGAATACGACCTGTAAGGTGGAGATTTTTTCAGCAGACATCGCCCGACCTTGCCTGTCAGGTCGGTGCCCTACATTCGTGGCAAAAAAAAGCGAAACTGCGTGGTGATAGGTGACAAAAAAATGGCGATAATCAGAAGAGGAAACAGCCTGGAAAGATATAGTTGCAGACTATACCGCTCTGCCCGGTTATGCGGATGGACAACGAAGCCTGCGAGGTTCCATAACGCAATATCTGGGTGGAAATGGCTGATTACGGCATGAGACATGCGGTAATCTCTGCGTGTACGCAAAATAGAGTACCGCTCTGCCTGGTCATTTCCGACGAAGTGACGGATCAGGCAAATGCCCCGTCAAGCCACCGGGGATAACGAGGCGAAAGAACCGATCACGGCATCATAAGAAGCGGTGACCTCTGCGTGAACGCAAAACAAATACCGCTCTGCCTGGTCATTTTTGACGTAAAGACGGATCAGGCGAATGCCCGTCTATCCGTCGGGGATGACGAGGCGCAAGAACTGGTCACGGCATCGAATGAAGCGGTGACCTCTGCGTGAACGCAATCAGACAAACAGAAAGGTAACTTTCTACAAATTAACGCGAAAAATTCGGGC
>CALUWZ010000215.1 GCA_944324625.1 uncultured Mailhella sp.
TCCCGAACAGTGAGTATGTTGTCCATAATAATAACGCTGTATTTTTTTATAAATAATAGCGGCACTTGTTAAAAGAGTAAAGAATTTTTCCAAGAAAAAACCCTGCCTGCAAAATGCGGACAGGGTTATAAAAAAACAAGCAATATTTTGCTTACTTAATGGCAGCTGCACCTGCTTTGGCAACATTCATGTCTTCCTGAACGGTACCGCCGCTGACGCCGATGGCGCCGATAATCATATTGTCACGGATAATAAGTTCACCGCCGCCGAAGATAACAAGTCCGCCGTTGGTAACTTCAATGCCGTAGAGGGATTTGTCGGGAAGGGATTCTTTGCCCAAGGTTTCGGTGGACATGTTGAAAAGACGGGCAGTTTTTGCTTTTTTGGTGGAAACGTCAATGCTGCCGACAAAAGCACCGTCTTGGCGGATGAATGCTTTCAGGTTTCCGCCTGCGTCAACAACGGCAATGTTCATGGGAATGCCTTGTGCTTTTGCTTTAACAAGAGCGGCGTCCAGAACTTTTTGTGCTTCTTCCATGGTAATGTCCTGAGGAAGCTGCGTAAGCACGGGTTTTGCTTGTGCTGTGGTTGCCACACAGAACATCATAGCCAAGGCCAACAATACGTAACGCATATAAAACCTCCAAAATTTTTGCTGCGCACAGCATTTTTTGTATGGTTTAACCATACGCTCGGCCTGTTGTTTTTTCAAGTGATTTTTGAAAATTTTTTGCCGATTTTTGTCAGGCAGAAAAAATTTTTAACATATTTTAAAATTATCGTTATCCCATTAAGCTTGCATAATATTGTTCCGCAAGCTGTTTAAAACGGTCTTCGTTCTTCGTTGTGAGAAGTTCGGCAAAATCGTCGGGATTTATGAGGGCAGTGTCATATTTTATGGCAATGGTTTGGGTGAAAATATTGATTTTTGTGTCCAAAACAGCTTTGGGCAGATTTTGGTTTTTAAACTCCGCAATGATTTCTTTAACTTTTGGGTCTGATACAGCGGAAAAAGAGATTTTTAATTTTATGGTGCCGGGTTTGTGCTCGGCAATGCTGATGTATTTTCTAAGGTCTGAAAGATTGGCAAAATTCATGTTTTCCTCGTGTGTCGGATAAAATTATTGAAAAAGCAAATCGCAGAGATGCTGAAAGTCCTTGGGGCTCAGCATTTCCGCACGTGTTTCCTTGGGCATGCCGAGGGCATCCCAGATTGTTTCCGAATAGCGTTCGGGAAAGGCTTTCTGCAGAATGCCGTGCAGCTGCTTTCTGCGCTGCTGAAAGGCGGCTTTGATAAGTTTTGCCAGCTGTTCCGGCTGTTTTGGCAAATCTTCTTTCGGCAGGGGTTTAAAAATTATGATTTCGGAATCCACTTTGGGCGGAGGGGTAAAGGCACTCGGTCTGATGACAAAGCCTTTTTCTGCTTTGCAGAAACTTTGTATCCATGCGGAAAGTGCTCCGTAGGTTTTGCTGCCTTCTTTTGCGCGAATGCGTTCGGCAACTTCTTTTTGTATCATAAAAACAGCTTTGGACAGGTTCGGAACTTGGCTGACAATGTCCCACATCATCGGAGATGCCACGTTGTAGGGCAGATTGCCCATAATTTTCCATTCTCCTTGAAGTTCCTTCCAAGGGAAGGTCAGAGCGTCGATATGAAAAACCCGTATATGCTCCAGTTTGTTTTCTTCGGCATAATCAGCATGTTTTTGGGCAAAAACATCGTCTTTTTCCAAAAGCCACAGTTTTTGGCAGGGCATGGTGCGTAAAATTGACGTCAGTGCGCCGGGCCCGGGCCCTATTTCCATGACTTGGTCATTTTCTGAAATTTCACCGAGTTCTATAATTTTGCTGATGACGCTTTCATTTTTCAGAAAGTGCTGTCCCAAGCTTTTTTTGGCGAGTATTTTTTCCGTCATATTGTTCTCTGAAAGGCTAAATTGCGGGTGATTATACGGTATCGTAATGGAAGAACTGCATGGTAAGGCTGGTGCGGCCTTGGCTTACGGAGCGGAGTTTTGTGGCAAAGCCGAACAGTTCCTGCATGGGGGCAAGGGCAGCAATGCATTTTAAATTTTGTTTTTCATAAAGCTGTTCCACTTTTGCCCTGCATGTGTTTAAAAGGTTCATGCAGGCGCCGAGGCTTTCTTCGGGGCTGGTGATTTCCAGCTTCATGATCGGGTACAGGGTAATGACTTTTGCTTGGGAATAGGCTTCCTGCAGGGCAAAATGCAGTGCGTTCTGGATTCCGGGCAGACTGGTGTTTTCGTTTTCGTGAACGGCTGTTACGGCAAGTTCCACGTCTGTTACGGCAAGGCCGCCGCGGCCGCCGCTTTCAAGAAGGCTGAGGCAATGGTTTTCAATTGTTTTGACATTGTCTTCCTTGACTGTGTTTTTTTGTTTTCTGATAAGTTCGGCAGCTTCTTCGGAAATGACCACGCTGTTTCCTTCACCCCGTTCTTTTTTGGTCAGCATGATTTCTACATGGCCGTGGTGCAGCCTGTCCCCGAGTTCCCGCTCAAAACGGTAGCTTGCCGTCAGCGGTTCGGCATTGTTAATGCTTTCCTTTAAAATAACCTGCGGATTGCCGATGCGGGGCTGAATTTTATATTCGCGCTGAATGCGTTCCGCCAAAACCGCAAGGTGCAGTTCTCCCATGCCTGAAACAAGGCGTACGCCCTCTTCGGAATTGACCGAGAGTGTGGGATCTTCAAGCGTATAGCGCGCGAGGGCCGCATCCAAAATATCTGCCTCTTCGCTGTTTTTGGGTTCAAAGGCAAGGGAGATAACGGGCTTGTAATTATGAAAATCTTCATAGGGCGCAAGATTTTCGTCATTGGAAAGGGTATGTCCCGTCTGCACTGTTTTCATTCCCACAATGCCTACCAAGTCGCCTGCCGCCGCGCTTTGCACTTTTTCGTGATAATCGGCGTGAAGTTTGTAGATATGGTCAATTCGCTCGTGCTTTTTCAGATTGATGTTGTAAAGGGACGAACTGTCTTTCAAAATGCCGTTATAGATTCGCACAAAAGAAAATCTGTGGTT
>CALUWZ010000216.1 GCA_944324625.1 uncultured Mailhella sp.
TGGACAAAGGAACTGCAAAACAGTCAATAACGGAGAAAACCATGTCAAATTCCGTTCAAAATGCCAAAACACAATACATCGACATCAATACCGACTTTGGCTATGACGCCCTCGGCGGCATCGGCAAAACAGGCAGACTCGGCAGCCGTGAAGCGGAAGTCCTTCCGCCTCCTTCCGCACGGCAAAGCATACGGATACCCGGCCCGCCCAAAACCGCAGGCCGTTGGTTTTCCAAACTTTTGGATACACTCACTCCCGCATCTTGGCGTGCACAAGGCAAATTCAAAAGAGGACTTGAAGACTTTTCAGCCCTGACAGGCAGAATACTGGGACATATATTCAACAGCGCCGAAGAAGGCATTTCCCGAACGGAAAAAGAAAATGCCCTTTCTTCCGCCCTGAAAGAGCTTGCCTCCCTCAGGCAGAACGCAAAACCCATGACAAGCCGCGGCGCGGACTACAAGGAACTTTTGTCCGCACGCATGCAGGTCAACATCAATATTCTGGAACAGGAACATCCAGAATTTCTTGTCCGCCTGCAGGAAATGAAAAAAAACGGCACGCTTGACGAAATCATCAGCTCCCTTGACCCTCAAAAACAAGCTGACATGATTGAAGATTTGACCCTGATGAAAAACTGCCTGCCAAATCCGCAGCCTGCCAAAAGCGAAGAAGTCCAAACAAGTTCTTCAGAAATCCAAACATCTGCTTCTGCCGGCGAAAAACCCAAAACATCTCCTTTCAGCCTTTCGGCACTGAAACAATATTTTTTGGAAAATTTCACCATTAAGGGCAAAGCGCTGAAGGAACTGCAGGCCAGCCAAGGACAATTAAGCAGGCTCACGGATGAAGCGAAACAGCTTCTGCAGGAAAGCCTGCGGGAAATACAAAGGGCAGGAGCCAACATTGAACAGCTTGATGCCGAAGAACTTTCCCGCATTCAGCACGGCACTGACGAAAACTTTAAAAAAGCCGTTCAATTTGCCATGGACAATGTGTGCGGCCTTGCCTTCAGACATTTGGACAGCTCAGAAACCGTCGGAACAGAAGGCAAAGATTATGCCCGCATAACGGCTGATTTTGTCAAAGCACAGCTTGATGCCGCAGAAGCAGGCTCCGCATTGCCCGAAACCCCGACGGATTTGCAGAAAAACGCAGAACCCCGAACCGACGGACAAACGGAAAAAACAAATCCCTTTGCTGACGCAGTTCAAACGGCAAAAGCACAGATACGGGAAATTTCGGAACTGTACGGGGAACTGTCCGATACAGTTTCGGAACTGAAAAACAGATCAGAAAAATATGCCTGTGCCGTTTTTTTGAATGACCTGCCGACGGCAGTCCAAGACACCTTCACAAACGTGCATGCGCTTTGTTCCGAACTCATCAAAGGACTGCAAAGCGCAACTTTCGATACAAAAACACAGCATGCATTCAGCGAATTGGAACTTCTTGTCTACAGCCCCGCAATAGGCAAAGAAACAAAACAGGAACTGCAGGCCATGCTCCCCAAAATCAGCCATGCGCTCAGCCCTGACAGACTGCCTGCCATGCATCTGCCGGAAACAGCCCTTGCAAACCGAACCCTCAGTGATATGGAACAGCTCAAATCCATACACCAAATCATCGGCAATGCAGGAGCACTCCTGCAGCAATCCAAACTGCCGCAGGCTGACATGCTCACAGCCCAAGCCCTGCAGCTGAGCAGACAAATTTTTCAGCTGCAGACAAAAAATTGGCAAAACTCCGGCCAAATCCTGCAAAAGCAGATACAGGACATGCAGTCCACCCTGTCCCGCTTCATGGCAAACAGTACGCTTGCCCAAATGCAGACGGAAAATCCCGCCGTGCGCAGTGCCCAGCCCGAAGCCAAAAATATTGACGCAGAAACAGCCCGAGAAGGATTCGGCCTCATACAGCGAGGTCTCAGAATACTGGCAGACAAACTCTCCCCCGAACACGGAAAATCCGTGGCCGCGGCAACCGTAAACAACGGAATTTATCTTACGGAAAAAGGCATTGCTGCGGCAAAAGCCTGCGCCAGACTGCTGGAAAACCGTTTCAACAAAGAACTCGACACTGCCAAGCAGCTGGCTGTATGCCTTGAATCAGGCAGACAGGATGCAGACACCGCCCTGCAAAGTCTTTTGTCCGACAAAAAATGGAACAAAGGAAAACACCTTGAAGCAAAAACAGCCATACAGGAATTTTTGCAGGCTCTTGCGCCCATTAACGCAGGCCGCCGGCAAAATGAACTGCTTGTTTTTTTGGAAAACCGATTTTCAGGCACTGTTGTCCCCCATGACATTTACCGAGGTTTTGACGGATCTTTCCATATCCTCATCAATACCGACCGACAAACCGTCATGGGCGATTCAAAAAAAATCCAAGGAACAAAATGGATTACACTGCCTTCACCCGAAAGTGTCCGTGCAGGAACAATATCCACCGGGTCAAACCGCTTGGACGATTTATTGAAAATTCCCCAAAACGTCACAGGCTTTTATCCCAATCTTCATACCCTGCTCACAGAATATTTTAACGGGCAGCTGTACAGCTTCCGCCTTGATGATGCATAAATAAAAAGCCCTGCTTGCGCAGGGCTTTTCACGCAATAATTTACTTCTGCGGACAAAACGCATTATGTCTGTATTCATAGACAAAAAGCACTCCCGCACAGACAGGCATGCTTATCATCAGCAAATACATGCAGGAATAGCCAAACCATGAAACCAAAACTCCCGACAGGACAGCCCCCACGCTGAGACCAACGTCAAACCCCATGGCAAAAGTGGCATTGGCAATGCCTATCCGTTCTTTTGCGGCATTGACAACGGAAAGCGTCTGGGCAGTAGTCTGCACCGCTCCCTGTCCAAGCCCGTACAGCAGTGCGCCGAGATTGAACCAAAGCAGGCTCTGCGCAAAACCTATGACAAGAAGTGCCATGCCCAAACAGCATATTCCCAACAGCATGGTAAACAAATACAAATTCTGATCCACCAGTTTTCCGATAAAGGGACGGGTGAACATAAGCATG
>CALUWZ010000217.1 GCA_944324625.1 uncultured Mailhella sp.
CGAGCTCAGCCATAAGGGCGCTTGCGTCTTCGCCGGCTTTTTTCATTTTTGCTACTTGTGCAGATTCCGTATTGCGCTTGCTTTTCAAGCTTTCCACTTCCGCGAGAGCGGAACGGCGACGGGCGTCAAGAGCCAAAAATTCATCAATACTGATGGAAGAATTCCTGTCTTTGAGCGCTTTTGCAACACGTTCAGGTTCTTTTTGCATAATTTTCAAATCAAGCACAATAGCCTCCTTACGGGATTTACCCTAGAAAATAATAAACAATCGGTGTTCCGAAATTTTGAGTGTCTGTATTTTATCCTTTACTTAATACATTAGCAAGGATAATCTTGCCTAAAGTTCATTTTAGGGGAAAAAAATGATAGCAATTCTTGATTACAAAGCAGGCAACCAGACAAGCGTTCTGCGCGCTCTTGAGTTTTTGAACATACCTGCCTGCATTACTGACGATAATGAAACTGTCATGAAAGCGCAAGGCGTCATTTTCCCGGGCGTGGGAGCGGCCAAACAGGCCATGGACAGATTGACATCCCAAAAACAGGACAGCCTGCTGAAAGAACTTGTCAGACAGAAAAAACCGCTGCTCGGCATTTGCCTCGGCTGCCAGATTCTGCTTGATTACAGCGAAGAAAGCAATACCAAAACCCTTGGCATCATTTCGGGCGCATGCAAAAAATTCAATGAAAACTGGACTGACGGCACTGACGAAAACAACGATCCCGAAAAAATCCGCATTCCGCACATGGGCTGGAACAGCATTGAAATAAAAAAAGAAAGCCCGATTTTGAAAAACATCAGATCAGGCGACACTGTGTATTACGTGCACAGCTATTATCCCGAACCGAAGGACGAAAATCTTGTTCTGGCAACAACCGTATACGGCAGAGAATTTACGGCAGTATACGGCCGCGACGGGCTTTGGGCAGTCCAGTTCCACCCGGAAAAAAGCGGAAAAACAGGCCTGCAGATCCTGAAAAATTTCAGCGATTACTGCCATGCCGCCAATTAAACAAAACCTTTTTTACCAACAACAAATACAATAAGGCAGACAATGAAAGCGCATCTTTGCAAACGGATTATCCCCTGTCTGGACGTACGCGACGGCAGACTGACAAAAGGCATTAAATTTGAAAACAACGTAGACATCGGCGACCCTGTGGAAACCGCAAAAAAATATTATGAACAGGGTGCGGATGAAATTGTTTTTTACGACATCACGGCTTCCCACGAAAAACGCGGCATTATGCTGGAAGTTGTGGAAAACGTGGCAAAAAACATTTTTATTCCCTTTTGCGTGGGCGGCGGCATCAATTCGGTTGAGGACATGCGCGCCGTACTTTTGGCAGGCGCAGAAAAGGTTTCCGTAAATTCTGCCGCGGTCAAAAATCCCGACCTCATCCGTCAGGGAGCTCTTGCATTCGGCTCACAGGCCATTGTGGTGGGCATGGACGTAAAACAGGTGGAAAAATCCGAAAAAATCCCTTCCGGCTACGAAATTGTCATTCACGGCGGCAGAACCTGCTGCGGCATAGATGCCGTAGAATGGGCAAAAAAATGCGAAGAACTCGGCGCAGGAGAACTCTGCGTCAACTCCATTGATGCGGACGGCACCAAGGAAGGCTATGAAATCAATCTTACAAGAATGATTTGCGAAGCAGTGCAGATTCCCGTCATTGCCTCAGGCGGAGCAGGCAGGCCCGAACATTTGGCTGAAGCCGTAACCAAGGGCAAGGCCTCCGCAGCGCTCATTGCCTCCATAGTCCATTACGGAACCTATACAATAAAAGACTTGAAAGAAAACATGAAACAGCATAATATAGCAGTCAGAGAATAAGAACTATTCCCAAACGAGGTTATTTATGAAAACAAAATTCAGCATTTTTCTCATGTTCTTTGCTGTTCTCATGTTCTCTGCCTGCACAACGGTCAATCAAAAAGGAAGTGTCGGCCAATCCCAAGCCTATTACATTCATTACGGAACGATTTCAAGCATTCAGGAAGTTACGGTTGAGAATGACGGCGAACAAGCTGTCGGCGGCATTATCGGCGGCATTTCCGGCGCAGCCCTCGGCAGCACCATCGGCAGCGGCTCAGGCCGTGTCATTGCTACAGCACTCGGCACAGCTTTGGGTGCCGTGGCAGGTTCTTACGCCGGCAAACAAATTAACGGAAAAGCTCTTGAAATCATTGTAGATACAGATAACGGCCAAACTCTTTCCGTTGTGGAAAGACCCGACATTCAGCTTCATGTCGGTCAGCGCGTGCGTGTCATGCTCGGCAATAATTTCTCCCGAGTAGAACCTATTTAATTTTAACTTTGTTCTTTTTCTCCAAAAGCGACTTCGGTCGCTTTTGTTATGCTCATTTTCAGGATTTTTTATGCTATCAAGAGAACAACAGGGACTTCTGTGCTGTATTGCCTCACAGTGTTTATGGGGGGTAGGCATTTTATTCTGGCCGCTCCTTTCCTATCTTCAGCCTGTCAGCATTCTCAGCCTGCGCATGTTCTGTTCTTTTATTTTCGCCATTTTGCTGATTACGGCAACAAAGCGCCTGCACCTTATCAAAAAACTGTTTGCCGACAAAAAAATTTTCATAAACCTCGTAACCGCATCTGCTTTTTTATCCGTCAACTGGGGAGTATATATTTATTCCATAAACAGCGGAAAAGCCATTGAAGTCAGCCTCGGCTATTATATTACCCCCATTCTCAGCATGCTTATGGGCCGCATTATTTTTAATGATGTTTTAAACAAATATCAGCTGACAGCCATTCTGCTTGTATTTGCCGGCGTAAGCTTCGGCATTGTTTCTTACGGACACATTCCCTACTACGGGCTCATCTTAGGCTTTACCTTCGCCGTTTACGGCTTTCTGCACAAAATTATCAATGCCAACGCCATTTCCATTTTGTGCGCCGAAACCATGATCATTACCCCGTTCGGGCTGCTGTGGCTCTATTTCAGCGAACCGAATTTGGGTCTTCTCGGCTATGGATTCAATCATTACCTGCTCCTTTTCAGCACAATATT
>CALUWZ010000218.1 GCA_944324625.1 uncultured Mailhella sp.
CACAGCTGCCCTCCGTAGAAACCATGCAAGGTCCCGTAGGATTCTGCGGCGTGCACACTTTGGCAAAAAGCGGACATTCGCGGGGCGTGATTCTGCCCTGCAGAACTTCTCCGCATTTGCAGCCTGCCAAGGGTTTGGTTTGAGCAAGGCTTTCATCCAATTTCACAAGAGCGTCAAAATCGGCATAAGCGTCTTTTATTTTCAGGCCGCTTTGCGGAATTTCCCCAAGTCCGCGCCATTTGGCGTCGCAAACTTCAAAAACCGTATCCATCATATTTTTGGCTGTCACGTTTCCTTCATAACTGACAGCCCGCGTATAGGCATTTTCCACTAAGGCTGTGCCCCTGCGCTTTTGTTCGCTTATCATATACAGGGCATGGATAATCTCCGCCGGTTCAAAACCTGCAACAACGGCAGGATACTGATATTCTTTGGCCATAAATTCAAAAGGCTCAAGACCGAGCACAAGGGAAACATGGCCCGGAAGCAAAAAAGCGTCAATATATCTGTCGCCGGCGTTATTGTCAAAAAGCACTTTCAATGCAGGCGGAACCAATTTATGACAGCAAAATACGGAATAATTTTTAATATTGTTTTTCTTGGCGAAAAGAATGGTTGCCGCAATGGTAGGCGCAGTGGTTTCAAAACCCACCCCGAGAAAAACAACTTCTTTTTGCGGATTATCCTTGGCAAGCTTTACCGCATCCATGGGAGAATACACAATCTGCACCTGTGCGCCGTCTGCCATGGCATGTTTCAGGCTGCTGCCGCCGGGCGCAGGCACACGGATCAAGTCCCCGAACGTTGCCAAAATCACATTTTCTTTTTCAGCAAGCTTCAAAAACGTGGCAACTTCCGCGTCATGGGTCACGCAGACCGGACAGCCCGGACCGGACAAATGGGAAAGGCCTTCGGGAAGAAGGGAGCGCAGTCCGCTTTGAAAAATAGATACCGTATGCGTACCGCAGACTTCCATAAAACGAATGGGTTTTCCGTAAAGCTCAATACTTTTGGCAAGTTTGTCCAGCAAAGCTGTGCACATGGATTTATCGTGCAGTTCATCATGCAAATTCATATTTCACCCGCAGAAAAAAGTTTCCGAAACGTCAAAACGCATAGTATTATTTTGTATTCAACCCGGGATTGATTTCCCCAAGAGCAGCATACGTATTGGACAATGCAATAAGATAATTGGCTTTTGCGGAAATAAAGGCAAGCTCGGCATCGGCAAGGTCAGACTGTGCTGTAAGCATTTCAAGGTTGGTGCCGAGCTGGTATTCATAACGGGTTTTGGCGTCATAATAAGACTGACGGGCGGAATCCAAGGCTCTGGCTGAAACATCCACAGTACGTGCCGCATCCTGCAGGGAAAGCAGGCAGACTTTAATATTGAGGGCTGCGGTGTTGTAAGCAAGCTCCACCTGAGCCTTCAAAGCATCCACTGTATGTTTTGCCTGACGGACTTTGAAAAAATCCTGTCCTGAATTGAAAACATTCATGGTTGCCTGAATGCCGTACGTTGTGTTTTCCAAGGGCTGTTCTGCATATAAGGAAGAATTCCTTTTGTACGTTTCAAGGGTTTCGCTTGTATCCCAATTGGCCCCCGTTGAAGTATACTGAATAACGGCATCGATTTTCGGCAGGAACGTGCCAAGAGCGATACCCATGTCTTTTTCTGCCATATTCATGGATTTTTCAGCCATTTTTACATCAGGCAGCTGAGCAAAGGCTTTTTTCACAGCCTGTTCAAATTCCATTTTAAAAGGAACGGAATCAAGCTTGCCCACATAATCCGTTTCTTCCTGCACGGGCAGATTCAGCAGGGCATTCAAATTGGCGCGCACGCTGTTCAGATTGTTTTCGTTTTCAATGAGCGTTGCTTCGGAAGAAGAAAGTTCATACTGAGCCTGCAGAACGTCTATTTTCGGTCTGGTGCCGATTTCATAACCGTTGGTTGCGGTTTCAAGCTGTTCTTTTGCGCGTTCCACGGCTTTTTTAGCACTCTGCACGCTTTCTTCGGCCATAAGATACTGCAGAAAAGCAGTCTGCACCTGATTAGCTATGGAAATATTGGTTTTTACCAGCTGCAGTTCGTCATATTCAGACTGAAGCTTGGCTTTCTGCGCAGAATTCAAAAGCTGAAAACCCTGAAAAAGAGGCTGTCTGACTTCAAGACCAAAACTGTACGTTGTTTCATCGGACTCTGCCCCGTTCAGCAGACGTTTCTGAAAATCGGAAAGAGGGTCATGGTTAATGGAATAACTTGCATTAACACTGGGACCGAAAGCTCCGCGGGCAGAATATAAAGCTGATTTTGACGCTTCGGATGATTTTTGGGCAGAAATAATACTTCTGTTATCGGTTAAAGCTTTATTGACGGCTTCTTCCATTGTATAGGCAGACTGAGAAGCAAAAGCTTGCGTTCCAAAAAGAGCAAAACACAAGGCAAAGAGGCTAAGCTTTTTCATAAATTCTCCATATTATTACACAATCAAATACATAATTATTCAATATATACCAAATAAACATGCTTGTAAAGTGTGTAAAAAATTTACAATCCCTGTTTACTTGACAGCCGGTGCTTGCAGGGTATATTAATTTTGAACTTTAATTCATGGAGTAAATATGGACATTTTACAGCTTATTGCTTCTGCCGGAATAGTTGTTAAATTTATTATGCTTCTGCTTCTTTTTGCTTCAATTTTCAGCTGGGGCATTATCATAACAAAAACCTTTGTCATGAAACGTTCACGCACCAAAGTTCTGGAAGGCATCAAGAATTTCGAACATGCCCAAAGCCTGCGCGAAGCCGTGCAGAAACTCGGCATGGACACAAACTCCCCGCTGTTTTCCGTTGCCCAGTACGGAGTCAATGAATTTAACAAAGGCAAAGAATGTCAGGTAAGCACAAAAGTTATTGTCGACAACGTGCGCCGCTCCCTGCATCAGGGCGTAAACAACGAAACAGCCAAACTGAACCACTCCATTTCCATTTTGGCAACCTGTGCCAATGCCGCTCCTTTCGTCGGCCTTT
>CALUWZ010000219.1 GCA_944324625.1 uncultured Mailhella sp.
TTCCGTAAGCGGAGGCATCATGACTTCACCTTCACCGACAGCCATGATGTCCATAAACGGCGCAACGGGCTCTGCGCAGATGGTACAGCCGCCGCCTGCCAGAATAATGGGATAGGCAAACAAATCGTCTCCCCTGTCTTCTGCTTTCAGGGGGATATCGGCAAGGTCAAGCATATACAGAAGGTTGGTAAAGCAAAGTTCCGTGGTAATGGTAAACCCGATTAAATGGGTTTTGGCAAGCGGCGTGTCGCTTTCGAGGGTTGCCAGAGGGACATTGTGCTCACGCAGAATTTTTGCTGAATCACGGCAGGGCGCAAATACGCGTTCTGCTGTGATTTTGGGATGGTTGTTCAAAAGGCTGTAAAGAATTTTATGGCCGAGATAGGACATGCCCACTTCATACATATCGGGAAAAGCCAGAACCGTATGCAGTTCGGTTTGTGACAAATCAACGGTTACCGCACCTTCTTCAATGCCAAGATATCGGCTCGGTTTTGGAAGCAAGGCTAAAATTTCACGCATAATATCCCTTTATAACAGGAAAGTGAGAGGAAAATCCCCTCACTTTCGGAAAAAAATGGTTAAGAAAAAAAATTATAAAATAATACCGCCGGCCGGATTGGGATCAAGACCGCCGGATTTCAGACTGATGTTGGAAGATGTTTCAAGATATTTGTCGGCCATTTCCTGAGGAACTTTGGAATATACGTAAAGGAAATGTTTTTCTTCGATTTTGCCGCAGAAGGTTTGTTCAAAAGGATAACCGTAGGGAAGGAGCATAATCTGCACGCCGCCCTGCTGGGTTGGAACGGTCTGCATGATAGCAACATCAGTCAGTGCTTTTGCTTCTGCATCATATTTGCCGATGGTGAGTTCACCGGTAACAATTTTTACTAAACGAATATCGTAAGCCATGAACAGCTCCTTAAATAAAATATTGTAAAAGTATAGTGACAATTCGGCAAAATGTAAAGCAAAGAGTTGCGGGCGCTTCTTGCAAAGAGTACGGGAGATGTGTATACTTTGCATATATTATATAAAGGAAAAAAAATGTATCATATAGTTTTTAATGGCGATGAAAAATATGTTCCGTATATTTGCGTATGTATGGCCAGCATTATTGAATTTACGGATAAAAACAAATCTTACGAAAACCTTGCAGGACAGCTTTCTGCAAATGAGGATGACAGGCTGCCTGCAGGTGAGGCATATTGCTTTCATCTGCTGATTGATGCTCTTTCCGATGAAATGCGCCGAAAACTCTGTGAACTGGAAAAGGAGCTGAATTCGTTTTTTCCCTGTCGGATTGAAGTGCATATATTGGATGATCTGCTTTTTGTGGAGTTTCCGAGATGGCGCAGAAGCTATGCCGCGTATTACCGCATTTTGCTGGCGCGCTTTGTTCCGTCCGAAACAAACCGTGTCTTGTATTTGGACGGTGATACGCTGGTTCAGACCGATATCCGTCCTTTTATGCTGCAGGATATGCAGGAAAAGGTGCTTTGTGCGGTGCCCAATTATCCTCAGCTGCGGCATGTTTTGCCGGGGAAAAAGGGTGCGGGAGCGTATTCTTTCCAAAATTACGCCTGTTATTTCAATTCCGGCGTAATGCTTATTGATTTGCAGAAATGGCGGGAAGAAGATGCCGAAAAGAAAGTTATAGAATTTTTAAATTCCTATCACGTTATTTGTCCGGATCAGGATGCTTTGAATGCCGTTTTTAAAGACCGTGTGAAAATATTGCCCTATCAATGGAATTTGATGTGGAATAATACTGTTGATCCCGAAGATGTCAGAAAAACATGGAAAGAATGTCCTGAACCTTTTGCTTCCGAGGATTTTTATGAAAATCTGGATCAGCCGAAAATTATTCATTATTCTGTAAAACCATGGAACAGCAACGGATTTCGGATATCGCAGGATTTTAGGGGCTTTTATTATCCCAATATGGCGAAGTGGTGGAATATTGCCGAGAAAATGCCTGTGTTTTCGGATTATTTTGTAAAACTGCGTAAAAGCGCCGAATATTGTGATATGCTTAAAGCCAATGCCCGTCAGGAAAAATTGCTGCAATATGCTTGGTACAGGCTTTTGCTTAAATTAAAACGGAATATGCGTCCCTATATGCGTAAATTTGAAAAGCCGTTTAAAATTTTGCGTGATAAAAGAAGAATTGCCAAACGTAAAAAGCAATAAAAAAAACCTCCTTCAGGAGGTTTTTTTTACAGCAGTATATTGTTCCAGTTGAATTCACTGGTTTTTCGTTCCTGTTCGGCGGGACAGTGTTCTTCCAGACGGACAAAGAAGCTGTAGCCTGCGTGTTCCAGTTCCGCTCTGTGGGCTGTCAGGTCCATGGGCCATGCGGGATAAATCCACAGGTTCTGTCCGTATTTCCGTGTCCAGAACTGTTCGCCTTTGGGACTTTCAAAGGGCATATTCGGTTTTAAATACATGGTTTCGTGACGGGATAAGCCCATGGGCCAAAAACCTTCCAAAACAAAACCGAGGGGCAGGGAAGACTGACGGGGCAAAAGCAGAAAATCATCACGGGAAAGTTCCGGGCTGACAATGGCGGCATCAAAGCCCATGCGTTTCAGCAGGGCAATTGCGGCGGCATTGGCAACGTTGCAGAAGGGGCCTGCCGTGAGGTGGAACATGGTTTTTTCCTGATTGTTTTTTCCGCCTCTTGGGATTTTTATTTTGTGGCTCGGACTGTTGGGTTTATTTTTTTCAGTATTTGTTTCTTCTCCGAAATGTTCAAATCTGCTTGAAAAGGCAGGATAATTTTGGAAAAATGCTATTTGCCACGGTTCATTGCACACAAAGTGCATGGCACCGTTTCTGATTGCCTCGTTAAGCGTGCGCTGCCAGATATGTTCTTCATTGGGCCAAATTACAGGCGGAAGCCACCATGAAATTCTGGGGGCAAGGGTTTTGGATACGGCACGGACCGTGCTTGGGCTGAGCCAAAGACCTGTCAGGGAACTTCTTGCCGCCCGTGTTTCTTTGCC
>CALUWZ010000220.1 GCA_944324625.1 uncultured Mailhella sp.
ATTCTGCCCCTCTTAATTCTGTATTGGCATGTTTTTTGCATAATAATCACATATTTCCCGACAATAAAACCGCTCGGCAACATTCAGATATAAAACCTATTTGCCGAACTGATTTGACAAAAAGGAAAATGAATGAACAACAACCAAAGTAAAAACCCCAAATATATCGTACTGCACACGGAAAAAAATCCGACTGTGACAAACATGTCGGAAATTAAACAAGGCTGTAAAAATTTTATACAAACGATCAATAAATGTACAAAATTGAAACATCTTGCTTTAATTTTATTCTTTCCTGTCATTTTCTTTTTAATTTCCGGCTTCATTCACAAATTGCCCGAACAAAACTACAGCGGAACTCTGAAATCAGGCAGTGACCAATTTTTTCAGTTAAAAAATGACAGCGGTAAAAAAGACGCTTTTCCAAGTACCGGCACCATTAATTTAAACAACAGAATCAACGAGGTTTACCAACAGACCCCGCAGCTTAAACAGGCCAGCATTAAAAACAGAATGCAAAACACGAACATGCCGTTATTGGCCAAATCTCTGGACAGCAGCCCCAAAGCCCTGCAGTCTCCTGCCTATATGGAAAATTCCTACAGCAGCGAAAACACTAAGCTGACTCCGTACATGACCAAGGACAAATACAGTTCCAATACCTATACGTCCTACAATAACCGCAAAAAAGCCATTGAACCCTATGTAAACCGCTATGCGGACAAATTCGGACTGGACAGGGACCTTGTCATGAGCATTATTCAGGTGGAAAGCAATTTCATGCCCCATGCCCTCAGCAAAGACAACGCCCACGGACTCATGCAGATTGTTCCCGACATGGCCGCAGCCGAAGTCAACCGTTTCTTTAAGCATCAGGAAGACCTGTCTTCCCTTGATCTTATGCACCCGGAAAACAATATTTATTACGGAACAGCCTATCTGTATCTGTTAAAACGCTACCACCTGAACGGCATTAAAAACCATGACAGCATGAATTCCATACTTATTGCTTCCTATAACGCAGGTTCCGCCGCCGTGCTCCGCCATTTTGGCAGCAGCAAGGAAGAAGCCGTCGCAAAAATAAATTCCATGACAGCGCAGGAAGTTTACGAAAGCCTGTCACAAAACTACCGTTCAGCGGAAACACGGGCCTATCTGAAACGCGTTACAGAGAATTTAAGTTAAATTTCTGTTGCATATTGGCATTAATCCTATTATGATGCGACAAATTTTCTGATAAAGGATTGTATATGAAAAAACTTCTCAGCATGGTTTGCGCCAGCCTTCTCACCGCTGCATGTCTTTCCCACACAGCTTCAGCCCAAAGCATGGCGGTTGTTGACACCAATATCATTTTTGAACAAAGCGAACACGGCAAAGCCATAATCAAATATTTCGAAGGCCTGCAGAACGAAGGCATAAAAAAACTGGAAGTCATTGAAGAAAAAAGAAAAAAAGCAGAAGAACAAAAAGATGAAAAACTGCTGAAAAATCTTGAATCCGAAATGCAGGCCACAGCCTACGAACTGCAGAACCAAATGCAGAAAGAACAGGAAATCCTCTTTACGTCAATTTCCGACAAACTCACCCAAACCATCAACGATTTCAGAAAAAACAATAAAATAGACGTGATTCTGCATACAGCCGAAACTGCAAGCTATAATCCGGAAATAGACGTAACGCAGAAAATCATGCAGGAATTCAACAAAATAAAATTTGACATCAAAAAAGAACTGAAAAAATAATGCAGGCCCTCAATTGAGGGCTTTGCTTTATCGGAGAATGTATGAAAAAACTCTTTGCAGCATGCACCGTGCTTCTCAGCCTGTGCCTCAGCTTTGCGCAGGTACGGGCAAATGAATATCCAAGCATTGTCAGACTCAAAAACGGACTGACCGTTTTAATTAAAGAAGACAGCAGATTCCCCATTGTTTCAAGCCGCCTGTATGTCGGCACTGGCTCCGCCAATGAAGAAATGCAGACTCTCGGCCTTGCCCATCTGCTTGAACACATGGTTTTCAAAGGCAGCAAAACTCACCCCAAAGGCATTGACTTTATTGTTGAAAACGAGGGCGGCAGCCTGAACGCCTATACCACATACGACAGAACGGTTTACTACAATGACATGCCTTCCCAAAAATGGAAACTGAGCCTTGAAGCCATTCAGGGCCTCGCTTTTGACCCGCTACTGCGTCCCAAACAGCTGAACGAAGAACGTCAGGTAGTCATTGCGGAACTTCGCCAGCGCGGCGACATGCCCCAAACCAAGCTCCTGCACCTTTCCACTTCAACAACCCTGCACGGCACGCCCTATGCAAACCCTGTTATCGGAACCGTTGAAACACTTAACAATATTCAGGTAAAAGACATCCAAAACTATATCAAAAAAAATTATAATCCCAATTCCATGCTTTTGGTTGTTGCAGGCGACATCAATAAACAGGAAGTCCTGCAGGAAGTGGAAAAACGTTTCGGTTCCTACCAAAACACAGGCATAATCAGGGAAAAAACCCCGCTCTCTCTGGAAGAAGTGCAAAAACTGGGCAAAGGCGTGCAGATCAACATTGAAAAAGGAAACTGGAACAAAAGCTATGTCAACATCAGTTTCCCCGCCTCCCACAGCGCAAGTCCGGACAGCCCTGCCCTGCTCATGCTGTGCATGCTGCTCAGTTTTGACGACAATGCCCTTTTGCAGCAGGAATTTATTTACAAAGAACAAATTGCCGACAGCATAAGCGCCTACCCCATGTTCTTTGACACAGTCGGACAATTTAATATTTATGCAGAACTTGACAGCAAAAATATCCCCGAATTCATCCAAAAAATTACCAAAATTTTTGCAAAGCTGAATGCAGACACCTTCAGTGATACGGAATATGAACAGGTACGCATCATGCTGGAAAACCTGTTCTGGAAAAAAGCAGAAACAATTCAAAGTCTTGCTGACAGCTATGGCGACAATTATTTCAGCAATCCCACTGACCC
>CALUWZ010000221.1 GCA_944324625.1 uncultured Mailhella sp.
CCGCTTCCGTCAAGCTCGATGTATACGGTTTTGCCTGCGCTTTTTTCAGCCATGTCTTTGAAATAATACGCGGCGGCAAGCGTTCCGTTTTCGGTATTGTAGTAAATGTCGTGACGTTTGTTGATGGCGTCTTCGTTTTGGTCATCGGCACGGGCGGAAAGTTCGCCTCCGCATACGCGGCACACGTCACCGTTCGGCTTAATGGCGTCGATAAAGATGTTATTGGGGTGATTGTTGTTGTTTTTGCACAGTCTGCGGCCCATAATACGGTTGCGGGCGGTTTCGCGGGCAAGCACGATTTCCACGACATAATCAAGATGCATGCCTGCATTGTCAAGAGCTTCCTTAAGTTTGCGTGCCTGTTCCATATTGCGGGGGAAACCGTCAAGAAGCCAGCCGTTATTGCCTTTTTCCTTCAGTATTTCCAAAATCATGGGAATAGTGATTTCATCGGGTACAAGTTCGCCTTTATCCATATATTCTTTGGCTTTTTTGCCAAGTTCCGTACCCTGTCCCACATGCTGGCGGAAAACCGCGCCTGATTCAATGTGAGCCACGCCGTATTTTTCCATAATAAGCGCACCCTGTGTGCCTTTGCCGCTGCCGTTCGGTCCGAAAATAAGAATATTCATGCCGTTTCCTACTTTGATTGAAGTTTTAAATATAAATCACCCTGCCACTTGCCGATTTTCTTGCCGAGCCCTTTCAGGCGCAGAGCTTTGCCGGGAACAAAATCTTTGGGCAAGGTTAATTCTATGGTCTGCAGGTCATTGGACAGGCCCACCCGAAACTGCAGACGCATTTTCACGCCGGGCTGCAGTTTTGAAGCAGGAAAAAAAAGCTCCAGCTCTTCGTCAATCTGACTTTTAAACCAAGAAGAAAGCCCTTTTTTTATGCCCTCCAAAGGCTCCTGCCCTGCTTTCAGGATAACCTGCGAAATGCTGTTTTCTTTATTAGCAGAAATTTCATTGCCTGTAAAATGTTCTTTTTGATTTTTTTTCTGCGCTGCGTTTTTTTCGGATGTTTTCGTTTTTACATGCACATAGGCAGTATTGTCCGACGTATTTTCTGCAGATTTGCTTTGTTCCTGCGCAGTTCCATCCTGCTCATTTTGGGCGCTGCCGAACACTTTCTGCTCAAAATTTCCCGCATACTTATTATAAACAGGAGCACCGAACGCATTGTAGGCATTGGCATTTTGCCGTTCCTGTTCAGCCTTTTTGGCCTGCTCGGCACGTTCTTTTTTCAGCAGGTTTTCCTTAGCCTCGCGCTCTTTGCGGGCCAGCTCCATTTGCTCGATTATAAGCTTTTTAAATTCCTGCGCTTTTTCTTCCAGATTTTTAATAAGATTTAACCGTTCTTCTTCCTGCTTTGCCCTGATTTTGGCTTCCTGACGGTCAATTTCTTCCTGCAGGCGGCGGCGCCGCTCTTCCTCGCGCTTAGCCCTTTCCCTTGCCTGACGACGCTCCATCTCCCTGCGTTCGCGCTCCAAACGTTCTTCACGCTCTTTTTCTTTGCGCCTGCGTTCCTCTGCCCGTTTTTCCTCCGCACGTTTCTTTTCTTCCTCAAAACGGGCATTCTGTTCTTTCTGCCTGTCAGAAAAACGGACTTTGACGGAATTACGCTTGGCTTGACTGTCAAGAAAGGAAATAACGGTGACATACGCTTCATTGACACGCTGAAATTCACGGACGGCATCTTCCTTGTCGGGATGCAAATCAGGATGCAAAGCAAAAGCACGCCTGCGGTAAGCCTGCTTCACCTCGTCGATATCCGCACTTCCTGAAACCTGCAAAAGCGCATATGCCTCCTGCAGAGTCATTGAATTTTTCGCCATGTTCTTTCAGCCTGTATAAAATCCGCAGTCATCAAAGCTTGGGCAGTTCGCTTTCCGTCACAATGAGCGCTCTCCCGTCCTTTTCCTTATCGGTGCAGAGCAGATTGTTTTCTTTCAGATACGCATAACCGTCATGGGCAAAAAACGCATGGGAAACGCTTTTCACAATGCCGGGACAGTCTTCCTTTGCCATGGCAAAACTGAATTCGTCAATCAGATTCCCCCGAAAATACGGCCACGCACGGCACACGTCGGGCCGAGCCTCATGTATGGTGCAGCCAGCACCTTCCTTAAAAAAATAACAATATTCGTCTTCACCCGTAATCAGCGCAGGCTTGCCGTCAAACATTTCGGTATAGCGGGAGAGAAATTCCTCTTTTCCCATATTAAAATAAGCAAGAAGACGGGGCAAATCACGCTGCCCGACAACAATGCCGCCCCGTCCGTGACAGCAATGGCCGCAGCGGCGGCAGGAAAAACTTTTTTCTGACATGTTAGTTTCCAAAAATACGTTTATGTTCCACTTCAATGCAGGCATCTTCCACCACGGCAACGCCCTCTTTTGCCATAAGCTCCCCTGCTTCGGCATTTGCTATGCCAAGCTGCATCCAAAAAACTTTCGGTTTCCACGGAAGATCGAGAATTTCTTTTGCATGCTCGAGACAAGCCTCAGACGTTCTGAAAAAGCAGACAATATCAGGCGCTTTCGGCAAATCCGCAAGGCTTTTATATGTGGGCAGCCCCCAAACGTCCCTGCGCACGGGATGTACCGGCAAAACTTCATAACCCTGTTCAATCATGTATCTTCCCACATGCTCAACGGGAGAACCTGCTTTGTCCTTGGCTCCGACAATGGCAATAATTTTGTTTTCTTCCAAAAGTTTTTTAAGCTGTTCGTCAAAAAGCACGGCAAACTCCAACTGATAAAGATAATTTACCCTATCCTGTATTGAAAAACTTTTCAATCTTTAAATCAAGCCCTGTTAATTATTGCAAAAAAATGTTTCTTGACATATTTTTGAAATACATTTTTTAAATTTAAAGGATTATTATGCTCACGCCTCAAAACGAACTTGACGCACGCTTAAAAAAAAAAAAAAA
>CALUWZ010000222.1 GCA_944324625.1 uncultured Mailhella sp.
TTCGTTGTAAATTTCATATTCAAATTTCATGGAAGCATTTTTCCATTCGGAAATTCCGACTCTGACATGCAGAACATCGTCATAGCGTGCAGGCCGTTTATATTTTATGTTCAGTTCGGAAACAGGCAGCATAATGCCTTTTTCTTCCATTTTTTTGTAGGGAAAATCCATGGCATGGCTGAATGCCGTGCGTGAGCGTTCAAAAATATGGGCGTATTCGGCGTAATACAGTACGCCCATGGCATCGGTTTCGCCGTAAGAAACGCTGTGGGTATAAAAAATATTTGGTTCTGCAAAATTGGGATTAATCATTTTAGAACTCCGTCGGAACTTCGTTTTTTTCAAGTATAGTGATTTTTGGTCTGCTTGCAAGCACGTTTGGGTCAAAAAAATGTCAAAAAATTTTTTGTTGTTCTGAATATAAGAAAAATATTATTGTAACATATTGTTATTATATTATTTATATTTTTTGGCACAGTCTGTGCTTTTCAGTGTGCACGGAGGTTTGATATGAAAAGCTTAGACCAAGATCACATGCAGTTGGTTTCCCGTGTCATGGACATGCAGCTGCAGCGTCAGAACGTTATCATGGGCAACATTACCAACGTCAATACTCCTAATTACAAGCCGCTGGAACTTACCTTTGAAAAAGAACTTCAGCAGGCTCTCAATCTTGATGCAAAAGGCAAGATTTCCCGTACCAGTTCTGGGCATATACCGTCCATTTTTGACAGCAATACGTTTAATGCCGACTGGACAAGGCGTTTCATGCCCCGCCGTGCCCACGGTGAAGACCGTGTCAATATTGATAAAGAAATGGTAAAAATGGCTAAAAATAATCTGCAGTATACCACATTGTCCCAAATAACCAAAAGCGGCTATGACGGTTTGAAAAACATTATTGCGGAAGCTTCAAAAATATAAATAACAGCAGGGTAGTTATATGGATTTTATGACAGCACTTGACGTGAGCGCATCAGGCCTCACGGCGGAAAGAACGCAGCTCAACATTACGGCAATGAACCTTGCCAATGCCAAAACCACGCGCATGCCCGGAGGTTTCGGCCCGTATCAGAGGAAATCCGTGGTCAAGGAAGTGAGCGATCTTGACAATCCCTTCGGCAAGCACATGGAAACAGCCTTGGACAGACAGGTAAAAGGCGTTAAAGTCGTAGGCATTGCAACGGATTCCCGTCCTAACAAGCGTGTTTATGAACCCGGACATCCCGATGCAGACGAAGAAGGCTATGTTTTGTATCCCGATATCAACGTGGTGGAAGAAATGGCCATGATGATGACGGCGCAGAGAAACTATGATGCCAATACCACGGCAATCGACACAATCAAAGCCATGTATACAAAAGCATTGGAAATCGGCAAATAAAAGGGGTGAGCTATGAGTATTCCCATGACTGGATTGGTGGCATACAACAAAGCACTGGCAGATTTTCAGTCCACCCAGAGAAATGTTGCAAAGGCAACAACAAATTTACAGCGAGAAATTCCCGCTGTTCAAAAATCTTTTGGCGAAACCTTGACAGAATCCCTAAAAGAAGTCAATAATTTACAGCAACAGAAAAATCACATGATCACCTCCTTTGCTTCAGGCGAAACGCAGAACGTGCATGAGCTTATGATAAGCATGCAAAAGGCCAGCGTTGCCATGAATCTTACTTCTGCCGTGCGCAACAAGGTTATCGAAGCATACAAGGAAATGAGCAGACTGCAATTTTAATAGTTGATTAGGGGAAAGATTATGCATCCTGCAGTGCAGAAATATTTGGAAAAAGTAAAAAATTTCTGGGGAAAATTTACCCTGAACCAGAAAATTATGATCGGCGCAGGCGGTGCCTTTGTTATTGCTCTGCTGACTATTTTTACCATTTGGGCAACACGTCCCAATTTTCAGACTCTTTATTCCAATCTTTCTGCAGAGGACGCAAACCGTGTTGTCAATATTCTGCAGGGCAGCAATGTTCCCTATGAGCTTGCCAATAACGGTACGGCCATTTTGGTTCCCGACAATATGGTTATGCCTTTGCGCATACGCATTGCGGGCGAAGGAAATTTGGTCGGTCAGGGAATCGGCTTTGAAATTTTTGACACCGTGCAGATGGGGCAGACCGATTTTGTGCAGCGCATCAATTATCAAAGAGCACTGCAGGGAGAACTTGCCAGAACGCTGGCAGAATTTCCCAATGTGGAAAGTGCCCGCGTACATCTTGTTATACCCGAAAAAAGCCTGTTTATCGAAGAACAGCAGGAACCTTCCGCTTCCGTTATTCTGCGTCTGAAAGAACCCGGCAAGCGTTTTGAGAAAAAAGAAATTGACGCAATGGTCAATTTATTGACAATGTCTGTGGAAGGTTTGGAATCTTTTAATGTTTCCATTTCCGACAATAACGGCAAAGCTCTTTATGCACCGAAGGAAGAGGGCGGCATCAACGATACGCAGCTTGATTACCGTCTGCGCTATGAAGCCAATCTGGAACGCCGTATTCAGGAACTTTTGGCTCCTGTGCTCGGTATGGGCAAACTTATCGCCAAAGTAAGCGCAGATATTGATTTCAGCCAGCGCACCATTCGCCGTGAAATTTTTGACCCCGAAAGTCAGGTTGTGCGTTCCGAACAAAGAACCGAAGAACAGCAGTCAGGACGAGCCAATTTGGGTGCCGATGCCGCAGACATCAACTTCCGCGGTGACGGACTCGGCAATTCTTTGAGCACGCAGGACGGCAACCGTGAAGAACGTCTGACCAACTATGAAATCAACAAAGAAGAACAAAATATTATAACCGACAAAGGCAGTGTGCGCCGTTTGACCGTGGCAGTTGCAGTGGACGGCTATTATGCCAAGAACGAACTCGGTGTATGGGAATATGTTCCCCGTACTGAGGAAGAACTCAATCAAATCAAGCAA
>CALUWZ010000223.1 GCA_944324625.1 uncultured Mailhella sp.
ATATTCCGTCAGTAAACGGCATGGTTGATCCCGACGTTTTGGAAGAACACCTCACCGACGATGTGGCGGCCCTTATGATGACCTGCCCCAACACCCTCGGCCTTTTTGAAAAAAATCTTTCCCGCATTGTGGAAAAACTGCGCAAAATCGACGCACTCCTTTATTATGACGGAGCAAACCTCAATGCCATTATGGGCAAAATGCGCGTAGGCGACGTCGGTTTTGACGTTGTGCACCTCAACCTGCACAAAACAATGGGCACTCCCCACGGCGGCGGCGGCCCCGGTTCAGGCGCAGTAGGCGTAAGCGAACGCCTTGTGCCGTTCCTGCCTGTCGGCCGTGTTGTCAAAAACGAAGACGGAACCTTCAAGCTTGACTTTAACTATCCGAAGTCCATAGGCTATATTTCCCCCTTCCTCGGCAACTTCTCCGTATATCTGAAAGCTCTTGCCTATATCAGCCGTCTCGGCAAAGCCGGCATTCCGAGAGCTGCAGAATATGCCGTGCTCAATGCAAACTATCTGCGCAAAAAAATGGAACATTTCCTCACTGTTCCGTATAACCGCATCTGCATGCACGAATTTGTTTCCGCTCCGCCCGAAGGAATGAAAGCCCTTGACCTTGCAAAGGCTCTTCTGGAATACGGCATTCACGCCCCGACAATTTACTTCCCCCTTATCGTCCATGAATGTCTGATGTTTGAACCTACGGAAACGGAAAACAAAGATACTCTTGATAACCTTGTAACCCTTATGGAAGAATTTGTTCAAAAAGGTCAGCAAGACCCGAACTTCCTCCAGCAAATGCCTTTAACCACACCTTTGCGCCGTCTTGACGAAACCTTGGCGGCAAGAAGCATGGTTCTGAAACAAGAAGAAGAATAACCCAAAAGCCTGCCTCATATCGGGGCAGGCTTTTTCTGACCTGTCAATATATGCTGTACCTCCCCGACCGACTGAAAAATTCCGAACTTCCTGCCCTGCTTGCGCAGATCAGCCCTGCTCTCCGTGCGGAGATACTGTGGCAAAATCCCGCTGCACCTGAAGAAGCCTTGGCCTTTGCGGAAAACCTGCTGCCGTTCTGCGCCCAAAACACCCAAAAAAACGTTTTCTCCTGTCTTGAGCAGTACTACTCTTCGTTATTCACGCAATTTTCAAAACAAGAATTTAATGTCCTTATCCAAAGCGTACAGTCATTATGCAGAGAAAAAATCAATCCCAAAATCAGCCTTATCTGCGATTTTGAAAAACAGCGCATATACATTAAAGAATACTGCCGCCCCTCGCCGCCGCAATGCAGTTCCCCTGTTTCTGCAAACCGTTCAGCCGTACGGACACATTCCGAACAGAATACTCCCGTTCCGCATAAATCCGCACAAAACAAAAATGTTGTCTACACCTGCATTACAGGCAGCTATGATTCCCTTATTCAGCACGGATTTCACTCATCAAACTGGGATTATCTTTGTTTTACAGACCAAAAAAATCTGATAAGACAAAAAAACGTCGGTCACTGGCAAATACAGCCGCTCCGGTTTAAAACCGAAAACCCGCAGCTTACGGGCCGCTGGCACAAGATACATCCGCACGAACTGCTCAAAAACTATGAACAAAGTCTGTACGTGGACGGCAATATCAATGTTCTCAGTCCGTATTTGTTTGAGCTTGCGGAACAAAAACAGCATGAATATATTTTGGGACAATTTATGCACCCTGTACGTGACTGCATTTACGATGAAATTTTAGCCTGCCTTGCAGGACAAAAAGAAAGCAAAGCAAAACTTGACCGCGTAGCAAAACTGCTTGCGCAAAACCGTTTTCCTGCCCACTGGGGGCTCAGCGAAACAGGAATTTTATTCAGAAAACACCATAACCCCGCATGCATGCGCATTATGGACGAATGGTGGTATATGCTTGAAAATTATTCCGTACGCGACCAAGTTTCACTCATGTACATATTATGGAAAAACAACATGCGGCCTGAATGGATGTGTCCCCATGCTTACAGAAAATTAAAATACGATTTTACGGTGATACCGCATAAAAAAACCATAATCATCACCTGAAAAATCAAACAAAGCCAAGTTTAGCCGCATTTTCTTTCAGGCATTTTGCCTGTTCTTCCTGCATAAGCATGCGCTGAAGTTCTTTTTCGTCATCAAGCAGATTCAAAATTTCCGCTTTGTTTTTGACCACGGCAAAATCTCCGGGAGTCAGCATGCGGAACTGTCCGCAGTTCTGCACAGTTTTGCCGAAGAAAAATTTAAACGCCTCGCGGACCTGTTCTTTCTTCATAAAATCATAGCGCACCTTAAAGGTAAAACGCCGTAAACTTGCCTTGTCGAGCTTATCCATTAAATTGGTTGTGCATACAAAAGGATAGGGAAATTGTTCCATTTGCGTCAGCATTTCATTTACCTGCGTTACTTCCCAAGAGCGCACGGCATGATTTCTGTCCCGCAGAAAGCTGTCTGCCTCGTCCAAAATCAGCATGGCTTCGTTTTCTTTGGCCTCCCTGAAGGCTGCGGCAATATTTCGTTCCGTTCCGCCCACAAACATATCCAAAAGAGAAGAACACTGCTTTTTGATCACATTCATTCCGAGCACATCAGCCAAATATTCCGCATAGGCAGACTTTCCCGTTCCCGAAGCACCGTAAAGACACAGGGAAAAACTGCGTTTACCCAATTTTTTCAACCGATCGGCAAGCAAATTCAAATCTGTGTCCGTATTTAACAAACAGGGATTAAAAGGGTTTTTCTGAACTTCCGAAACAGCCTTTTCACCGTTGCGGTAAGCTTTTTCGAGTGCGCCGATACAAAGTTTGATATTTTCTGTTCCTCCCCCCGCAAGCAACGCGCCTTTAACCGCCGACCCTATAAATGAAGGAGGCAGCCTGTATTCCTTGGCAAAATTT
>CALUWZ010000224.1 GCA_944324625.1 uncultured Mailhella sp.
GAATTTCGCCGATTCCTCCTACCCTGCAGGGGGTGCCGTACAAAAAAAACGGTACGTCCGCTCCGACTTTTGCCGCAGCAGCAGTCAGTTCCGCAAGGCTCAGCGGATTCGCTGCGTTATCCTGCAGAAATTTCAGCACGGCCGCAGCATTGGCAGATCCGCCGCCAAGACCTGCGCCGTGGGGAACGCCTTTGATTAAGGTTACAGCCAGACCGAAATCAAGGGGATTTTTTTCGCGGTAGGCTCGGTATGCTTTGGTCAGCGTATTGTTTTCCAAATCAATGTCAGGCTCTTCGCAGTAAACAGAAATGCCTGCACGGTCTGTTTTTTCTATAATAAGTTCGTCAAAGGGATCGGACAAAGGGTAGAAGACGGTTTCAAGATTATGATAGCCGTCTTCTCTTTTGTCCAGTACGGTTAAGCCGAAATTGATTTTACAGCCTGTTTTAATGCGCATGTTAAAAAGCTTTTTTGTAGATTTCCAAAAGTTCTTCTTCCGTGTAGCTTCTCGGATGGTTGGATAAGAGGGCTTTGGAAACTTGTGTTGCGTTGTGTGCAAGCCACGGCAGATCTTCTTCCAGTACGCCCAAATCTTTCAGGCTGACGTCGAGGTCAAGGTATTTGCGGATTTTGTTTACCTGTTCCAGAAAGTCGTGTTCGCTTGTGCCGCCCATGATTTTGGAAAGTTCGGCAAAGCGTTCGGGGCAGGCGGAAATCGTGGTTTCAAGCACGGGAATAATAACTGCGGAAAGTCCTTTGCCGTGAATGACGTTGCGCAGGCCGCTGGCAGGGTGTTCCACGCCGTGCACGGCGCCGTTTCCTGCGTTCTGCAGGGAGAAGCCGCCGAAGGTGCTGGCAAGGCATACTGCGTCCCAAGCGGCTTTGTCATTGGAATCGGCAAGGAGTTTCGGCATATTTTCCGCAAGAAGCTGTACGCCTTTCAGGGAAAACATTTCGGAAATGGGGTTGGCGTGCCGTGAAAGATAGCCCTCAATATTGTGCACGAGGGCGTCAAACATGACGGAGCGCAGAACGCCTGCGGGCATGGTCATCATAAGCTCAGGGTCGACAATGGACAGCTTGGGCAGGGTGATGAATTGGCGCAGGGTGCGTTTGTCGTTGGTTTCGTCGTTGTTGAGTACGGCGAAGCAGTCCGCTTCGGAGCCTGTTCCGCAGGTTGTCGGAATGGCGATTACGGGCAGGCATGAGCCGTTGGGGGTACGCTGGCCCAAAATATATTCGCTTACATGGCCTTCATGCTTTGCCATAAAGGCAATGGCTTTGGAAGCGTCAAGGGAGGAACCGCCGCCAAGGCCTATAACCATGTCGCAGCCGTTGTCGCGGGCAGTTTGGGCAGCCTGCATGACGGCGTCCGTTGTGGGGTTTTGGGGAATATTGTCGGCAACAACGGAAGAAATGCCTTCTTTGGCCAAAAGGTCCTGCACCTTGGCAAGCAGGCCGCTTTTTTTGGTGCTGCTTGCGCCTGTAATGATAAGGGCTTTTGAGCCGAATTTTTTGCATTCTTCGCCCACAACATTGATTTTTCCGCAGCCGAAAACAAGATTGACGGGATTGGTAAAGGTAAAGTTCATAATATCCTCGCAGCAGAATGTTTTTCTGATTTTGTATACTGCCGCCTGTTCTGCAGGTTTTTTGCAAACAAAAAGGGGCAGAAAGCCCCTTTTTTATGCCAATGCTTCTTTGAATTTTGTCTGCAGAGCAAGCAGTTTTGCTTTTTTGTCGGTTAAATCGGCTACTTTTTGTTTTTCGCCTTCCACAACGGATTCAGGAGCCCTTGCCACAAAGTTTTCATTGGAAAGCCTTGCTTCTATGCCTGTGAGTTCTTTTTCCAGCTTGACAAGTTCTTTTTCCAGACGGGCAAGTTCTGCCTTGAAATCCAGAATGCCTTCAAGAACAACCGTAATTTCGGAACCTTGGATAATGCTGCTTGCGCTTGCTTTCGGCGCATGCACGGTTTCGGAGATTTCAAATTCTTCCAGACGGGCGAGGAACATGAGCCATGAACGGGCGTGTTCCAAAAGTTCGGCCTGTTCTTTGCCGACAGGCTTCATCAGGGCTTTGAGCTTCATGGACGGCGCAATGCCGAGTTCGCTTTTCATGGCGCGTATTGCCGTAATGACTTCCTGAATGTACAGCATGCTGTCCGCTTCTTTGGCCTTGAGGCATTCGGGGCGGGCGGCAGGGCGCAGAACGGCGGTCAGGTTGCCGTCTTCGTTGCCCGGAAGAGCCTGCCAGATTTCGCTGGTCACAAAGGGCATAATGGGGTGCAGAAGAATGAGGATTTCGGAAAGCACGGTATAGAGCACATAAGAGGCTTCGGCTTTTTGTTCTTCCGTTCCTTTGAAATCGCCCTTGATAAGTTCCAGATACCAGTCGCAGAATTCATTCCACGTAAATTTGTACAGGCACTGGGCCAAGTCGTTGAAACGGTAGGCGTTAATGGCTGTTTCGCTTTCTTCCTTCACTTCTTCGAGGCGGTGCAGGATCCATTGGTGGTGCAGGCCTTTGACGGAGCCGAGGTCAACGGGCGCAGGCTTTTGGCCTTCAAGGTTGAGCAGGGCAAAGCGTGCGGCATTCCAGACTTTGTTTACAAAGTTTCTGTATCCTTCAATGCGTTCTTCGGAAAGGCGGATGTCGCGGCCCATGGCGGCAAGGGCAGTCAGGGTGAAGCGCAGGGCGTCGGCGCCGTATTTGTTTATCATGTCAAGCGGGTCAATGCCGTTGCCGAGGGATTTGGACATTTTTCTGCCCTGTGCGTCGCGCACAAGGGCATGAATGTAAACCTGCTTAAACGGCACTTCGTTCATGAAGTGCTGACCCATCATGATCATGCGGGCAACCCAGAAGAACAGAATGTCAAAGGCGGTCACA
>CALUWZ010000225.1 GCA_944324625.1 uncultured Mailhella sp.
GTTTTCTCCGGGATTTTCGGCAGGCAGGGTAAAAGTTTTCTGCATGGTTGCCACAAAAGCTTTTGCACCTTGAAAAGTTTGTGCATATTCCAAGGCAAAATCGCTTTTGCCGCTTCTGGAGCCGCCGATGCAGAGCAGACTTTTGGGGGCAAGGTCTTTTATGTTTACGCGCTTATCGGTGCAAAGGCAGGAAAGTTCAGCCATATTATTCGCTGCCTTTTTCCAAATCAACGCCAAACTGTGCCAAGGCATCGGCAAAAGCGGCGTTTGCGGACGGATTTTGCCTTCTGTCAAGCCAGAGGGCAAGTTCCATGACATGGGGCACTGCGGCAAGATTGGCGCTGTATCCGGCAAGATACTGTTTCAAATCGTTCTTTACGTTTTTTACGCGGGTTCTGAGCTGTTCCGTACGTATGGTGCTTTGTTTGATGTTTTGCTCATAGGTGCGGGCAATATTTTTGTTTTCTCTGTTTTGTTCAAAACTGAGGAGATTGTCCGCAAAAAACTTTTCTTCTTCCTTGAGGCTCAGTTCAATGGCCCGCAGGTTTTGCAGATTTTCGCCAAGCTGAGGCATTGCGTTCAGTTCTCTGACTGCCTGTGCATACAGCATGCTGAATTTTGCATAGCTTTTGAACATATCTTTCTGCATGGCTTCGGACATGTTTTTTTGCGCGGCTTTTTGCTTCATGGCGTCAATCAGCAGCGGAGAAAGGAATTTGTATAAAACAGGAATCATGTCGCCGTTATAGGCATATTCCAGAACGCCCTGACGGCCTTTGGCGTGTTCAAGGCCGTACAGTCCGACGCCGTAGCGTTCGTTGAGTTTTGGCATGGACAGGGTAATACGGCCGCTGCCGTTATTGTCGGTTTTATAATTATTGACCAAATATTCAGCCAAATCCTGAATAAAGAAAATTGTTACCACCGGATCAAAGTCGGCATTGGGCACAAGGCTTGAAAGTGTGCCTTCACGGCCGGGCAGGGAATTTTTTTCATTATCGCTGAGGACATCGCCGCCTTGTCTGAGTTCTTCCAGTTTTGCCAGTTTTTCTTGTCTGTCCCGTTCTTGGGCTTCTTTGATTTCTTCTTCCGTCAGCATTTTGCGTCCGCTTTCAAGGGGAGCGACGGAGCTTGGCGGTTCAAGGCTGAACCCGTCGGAATCGGCATTTTCGGCAGAGGAAGTTTCTGCTTTCGGCGTCATGTCCACAACATTGAGTTCGTCTTCCGTGCTGTTTCGGACAGAACCCGCGCCGTTTTGTCCGTTTTCTTCGGACGGAGTCAGTTTTTCAAAAATTTCAGCGGCTTTGCTGTAATTGGAGTTTTGTTCCTGCAAATTCGCCGTGCCGTTCTGATTTTGTTCGGCAGAAGAATTCGGCAAAAGATTGTTTATTTGCTGCTTGGTTTCTTCGGAAACGAAAGGAATGTCCGGTTTTTGGCCGGGGAATAGGGCAAAGTAGGCAGCAGTGCCGATGCCTGCCGCAATAAGGAGTGCCAAGACTGCCGAAAAATACGGAAAGCGTTTTTTTGGGGCTGTATCTTCTTTTTGGGGAGCATTCTGACTCATAGATTTCTCCAAAATAGGGTATACAGCTTATTTAACATATATTCCGCAATGTGTTAAGTCTTATTTCAGGCGGAAAAATAAAAAAAAAGACTTGGTTTCCCAAGTCTTTTCTGAAATTTCTGGTACCGGGAGCGAGACTTGAACTCGCAAGGGCGTACACCCGGCGGATTTTGAGTCCGCTGCGTCTACCAATTCCACCATCCCGGCACAAGAAGATTTTTTATAGAAAAAGTTTTTTTTTGTCAAGGAAAAAAAATTATTTTCTTTTTTTGCCTGCTTCTGCGCTGCGCTTTTCCCAAAGCTTCATTTCACGCATTTTTTTTCTTCTTTCTCTCTGCAGTTCTTTGCAGACAAGGGGAACAGTCTTTTTTATTCCCCATTTTTCACGGTAGGAATCTGCATCAAGTCCGTGGCTTGCCAGATGTTTTTTGGTGATGATTTTAAAACTTTTTCCGCATTCGAGGCAGGTTACGGTTTTTTCTTTTATTGATTTTGCGGGGCTGATGTTTACATTGACGGGTTCTTCCTCTTCGGCGGGAAATTCTTCCAGACTTCTGAGGTGATGGGATAGATTTTTCACCATGGAGGTGATTTCCTCTTCCGACATGATGCGCACGGAAGCCTGTGCTTTTACGATTTCAAGCGCTTGTTTCAAATAATCGTCCATACAAATCCTCGCAATGTTCGTTTATTGTATATATTTATGGCGATGTTACTTTAAAAACAAAAACATGGCAAGTAATTCCCTTACTTGCCATGTCTGAAGTCTTTATTGGAAAAGTTTGCCAAGGCCTTTTTCAATAAGCTTTCCGCCTTCGACAAGGCCGCCGCCTATGGCTTTTCCGCCTTCAACCACACCGCCGCCGACGGTTTTTCCTCCTTCGACCACGCCGCTTCCGATGGCTCCGCCCGTATTGAGAATGCCTTTGCCGAGCACTTCAAGCTGCTTGCCGAGGTCAAGGCCGAATTTGGGATCGGCATACGTGCCGGAAACTTTGTACGGGAAAACCAGTCCTTGGTTTTTGAGTTCCGCATTGCCCGCAAAATTCAGGCTTTGTTTGCCGAGATGGGTATTGCCGTTTGCCGTGACCAGAATTGCGGAGCTGTCCACATAGGTGTTCGGTGTGGCAAGCAAACCGTTTTTAACGGTAAAGGGAGCTTTGAGTACGGTAAATTCATAAAAATCCTGAAGCGTTAAATTAAGCTGCAGCAGATTGGTGATAAAGGGCAGAAGCTTGGTTTCGATGCGCAGGGCGGAACCGTCTATCCGGCCGCTGCCGTTCAGTGTGTTGAGAGGATCGGCACTTTTGAAGCTGAG
>CALUWZ010000226.1 GCA_944324625.1 uncultured Mailhella sp.
CAATGACGTTCAGGCGGTAATACAGGTCTTCGCGGAAACGGCCGTTTGCCACTTCTTCCTTCAGATTTCTGTTGGTGGCGGCAATAATGCGCACATCAACGGTTTTCACCTTGTCGCTGCCCACACGCTGTATTTCGCCGTTCTGCAGCACGCGCAGAAGCTTGGCCTGCAGGGCAAGGGGCATTTCGCCGATTTCATCCAGAAACAGCGTGCCTTTGTCCGCCTGCACAAAACGGCCCTCACGCATTTTGTCCGCGCCCGTGAAAGCGCCTTTTTCATGGCCGAACAATTCGGATTCCAAAAGATTTTCCGCAAGCGCCGCGCAGTTAATGGTGACAAAAGCCTGATCCCTGCGGGTGCTGTTTGCCTGTATGGCCTTGGCAACCAATTCCTTGCCCGTGCCCGATTCGCCAGTGATAAGCACGGTGGCCTCGCTCGGCGCCACGGTTTCTATCATTTCCTGCAGGCTTCGTACGGCGGAACTTCTGCCGAGCGGCATGGACTCCGCCGCATTCAGAACCTGTTTCAGGTGGGAATTTTCTTCTTTGAGCCGCGTATGTTCAAGGGCATTGTACAGGGTATTTTTCAGAACCTCAAAATCCAGCGGCTTGGTCACATAGGAATACGCCCCTATTTTCATGGCTTCCACGGCTTTTTCCACGGATGAGTAAGCCGTCATCAAAATAACGGGTATGGCGGGATTCCATTCATGAATGGCAAGCAGGGTGGCAAAGCCGTCCATTTGGGTCATGCGCACGTCGCAGAGCACCAAATCCGCAGCCTGTTCCTTGACAAATTCTACGGCCTCCTCGCCCGAACCTGCCTCAAACGCCTCATAGCCCCAGTCTTCAAGCATGAGTTTAAGCATGGCCCTGTGGGCATGGTCATCATCCACGATGAGCAAATGCGATTTTTTATTCATTTTATCCTCTCTTCGGCAGGTACAGCTTAAAGACCGTGCCAACCCCTTTTTCGCTTTCCACTTCAATGGAACCGCCGTGAGCCTCCAAAATCTTGCTCACATTGATAAGCCCGAGCCCCGTGCCTTCGGCCTTGGTGGTGAAATACGGGTCAAAAATCCTGCCGAGCACGTCTTTGTCAATGCCCGGGCCGTTGTCTTTTATGATTAAACAATAATTTCTGTCACGTTCCGTCACTTTCAGCTCAATAACATAGTCTTTCTGCACGCCGCCCGCCTTTTCGTCCCGTATGGCTTCTATGGCGTTGAGGCAGATATTGAGAACGGCCTGCTTGATGCGGTCAGGGTCCATGCTGATGACTTTTCCCCTGCCGTTTATGCGGAATGTTATCCCAAGCTGGCCTGCATCCGCCTGCAGAATGGCGGCACAGCTTTCCAGCACGCCGTCTATGGGAATGGCGATTTTTTTAATATCCGTGGGACGGGAAACGCCCATGAGCTCGCCCACAACGCGGTTCAGGCGCTCCACTTCCTGCACCATAATGGTGGCGGCTTTGTGCTCGCGGGAATTTTCGGGAAAATGCTCCGCAAAATAGGTGGCATATCCTTTAATGGAACTTAGGGGATTGCGTATTTCATGGGCAACGCCTGCCGCAAGGTCGCCTATGGCCGCCAGTTTTTCTTTTTTGCTGACTTCCTTTTCCAGCTGGCGCACTTCCTCGCGCATGGATTTAATGGTTTTTTCCGCCACGCGCATATTTTTTCTTGTATTGACAACCTTATTGATCAGCGAAAACATCCACAGTATGACAGAAGCAGCCCCAAGTATCCACAAAGCAAGATTAAACGCTTTCCTGCGGTATTTGGCAATGTCTTCCTGCAGGGTTTTCGGATAAATGGCGGCAAACACATGGTTGACGTTCTGCGTGTTCAGAAATTCGGTAATTTCAGGATGCAGAAAACGGATTGTGCCCTGACGCACGCTTTCGCCGTAAACCCTGTGCACAAGAAAAAGCCGTTCGCCGTTGATGTTCACAAAGCCCCAGCGTGAGCCCTGACTGTCCTTATTGGGCAGGAGCCGTTCCACACGCCCCCAAAAGCCCGTCATTTCGTCATTGTCGCGGATATTGATGTAGGAGCCTATTTTCTGCATATTGCTGTGCACAAGAAAACGGCCCTCATTGTTGGTTACGGCAATAAAGGCAAAATCGTCCTCTGTGCCCAGACGGCGGATGTAATCGTTGCGGGCTTCGGAACTTTTAAACTGGACCTTTTCCATAACCACGTTTTCAAAAAGCCAAATCGCCCGTATGCCCTTGTCCGCCATCTGCTCGCCGAGCACTTTTTCGGACTGGCGTATATTGTAATCCGTAATAAAGGCAACAACAAGCAGGATAAGCAGCGAGCCTATCATAAACGGCATCCAAAAATCCGGCCGTATGTCCTTCACCACTTCATAAATGGCGTCTTTTCTCTCACTGGAAGTGGTCAAAGCCTGCTTCCTCCATATTTTTGCCGTTCAGCGTTATGCGGTCCTGCTCCGTCACCGTGCCGAGCCTGTGCAGGGCTATGCCGTTTTCTCCGCAAAATGTTTCAAACTGCGCATACGCTTCGGCCCCGCATACGCCGACAAGACCGTAATCCTCACCGCCCTTATAGGCAAAATGCACGGGATCAAGCCCGTGAATGCCGCAGTAGGAAACAACTTCATCATGAATATCGTTTTGTTTCAGGAAAAGTTCCGCGCCAAAAGCTTTTTCGTCATCAAAAACCAATCCCTCGCGTGCCAGCAGACGGGGAATGTCGCGCATGAGCCCGTCGGAAATATCCATGACAAAAAGCGGATATCGGACGGCAAATTCCGAAAGCAAAAGCCCTTCCCGCACCCTCGGTTCAGGTTTT
>CALUWZ010000227.1 GCA_944324625.1 uncultured Mailhella sp.
CGAAGACAGCTCCCTGTCTTTTTTCAATCTCGGCACAAGCGGCGGCGGCATGCTTTTTCCTCCCCGCAGCCTGCACCCCGACGTGCTGAAAAAAGAAATATTTCTGCAGGCGGCGCCCACAAGCGACGACCTTTGGTTCTGGTTCATGGCGCTTTTGAACGGCAAGAAAATAAAGCAGATCAAAAACGGCTGTGTTCGGCTCATTGAAACGTACCGTTCCAAAGATTACAATGACGTGAATTTTTATATGCTGAGCAGCGTCAACCGCACGGGCAATGACGCATGCACTGCCAATCTGCTTTCCCTGTATCCCGAAGTGCTTCGGTTTCTGCAGAAAAACAGGGAAGTTTTCAGTTCTGCCGAGTACTGGAAAAACCGCTACGACAAGGGCGGCAATTCGGGCGTGGGCTCATATAACAGGGTGGCTGAGTATAAAGTGCAGGTTATCAACGCTTTTATTGCGGAAAAAGGAATTTCCTGCGCGGCGGAATTCGGCTGCGGCGACGGCAATGTGGCACAGTCTTTCAAAATTGACCGCTACACGGGCTTTGACGTGAGCGATACGGCAGTATCCCTGTGCAGGGCAAAAAAGCTGCCCCGCAAGCTGTTTTACAACGTGACGGAATACCAGAACGAAACCTATGAGCTTGTCCTTTCCCTTGACGTAATTTTTCATTTGGTGGAAGACCATGTTTTTGAACGGTACATGGATACGCTTTTTGCGGCGGCGGAAAAATACGTGTGCATTTACGCTTCTGACCATGACGAACAGCCCAAAGACAGCATACATGTGCGCCATAGACATTTTACGCCTTATGTGCGGGAAAATTTCCCCGAATGGAAGTTGGTGCAGTGCCTTGACAATCCTTTCTATGACGAAAAAGTCACCTTCAGCAGATTTTATTTCTACGAAAAGCAGGCATGAGGTTTTTTTGGGAAAATCAGTATTTCCGCCTCCAAAGGGCAAAGCTCTTTAAATTAAAATCCTGCGTTTTTGCAGGCAGGCGATACAGCAGACATTGATTTCATTTTTAAAACCGTTTGGAAAGATTTTTCGGACATTTTTGTCTGCGGATTGCAGGATCAATTCCAAAATTTGCAGTGTTCCGCAATTTCCCATACTAAGCCATTGATAGGTTAAGCCTTTGAAAAGCTTTTCCTAAAAAATTATACAGAAAGCCATTTGGATTAAATAAAAAAGCCGGACTGCACCGGCTTTTTTTGTATTCGGGTATCATATTGACGGCGTGCTTGTGCGGCGGGGAAGGGTTTTGTCTGCAATATCATGGTATTTAATATATGAAACTATTTTTAATTATTGACAGACGGAATAACGGCATAAAAAATATTGTCTGTCTGAATTAAAGTTTTATTGTTTACAAAAAAATATTGAAAACGCAGTGAAGCGGCGTAGAAAAACACATACTTTTTAAAATATTGCTAACGGTATATAAAATTTATAAAATTCTGTTGACACATGATAAATTTTAATTGTATACATCTTGTATACAAGATATATTTATTATAAATTTTATTGACGGAGGAAATATGCTGAAATGCAAAAGTGAACTTTTATTGATTCTCATCATAGAACTGTTTTGTATGACTATGCTGTATTCTTCGCTGAATGTGGAAAATGTATATCTGGAGCCCAATGCCTTAAATCCCATGACATATCCGCGCGTCCTCCTTGCAATTATGGTATTTCTGGCACCCCTGCTTTTTTTTTCCGGCAAGGAACAGATTGATATAAAAAGTTTGAAAGCCATAATTTTTAATATTTCAATGCTGACATTGATAATGCTCGGATATTGGGTTTTGCTTCCCATTCTGGGTTTTGCTCTGGCAGCATTTATATTAAGCTTTGCCGGTTTGCTTGTGCTCCGTTATGACGGCATGGTTAAAATTTTTGTTTTTTCTGCCGGAATCAGTTTCGCATTCTGGGTTTTGTTCTGCAAAATTATGCTTATGCCCATGCCTTCAGGAATTTTTTCAAGCTTATAAAAAGACAGGGTATTGATCATGACTGAAACATTAATTTCTGCTTTTCACATTGTTTTTTCTCTGGACACATTTTTTTATATGTTCATAGGCGCATTGTACGGCACCATTATCGGCGCATTGCCGGGGCTCGGAACCATTGTGGCTTTGACCATGTGTCTTCCGTTTACTTTATCCATGAGTGTCGGCCCTGCCATTGCTCTGCTGCTTTCCGTTTACTGCGGTTCGGTTTACGGAGGAAGCATTTCCGCAGTTCTTATCAATGCTCCCGGTACGCCGCAGTCTGCCGCCACCAATATGGACGGCTATCCCATGGCTGCAAGAGGGGAGGCTGCGCAGGCTCTCGGCTGGGTAACGGCAGCGTCCATCATCGGCGGCATATTGTCCTGTCTGGTTCTTATTTTTGCCACGCCGCAGCTGGCCGCGCTTTCCGTGAAATACGGCGGCCCGCTTGAAATCTGTGCTTTGATTTTGCTTGGCATTGCCTGCATCGGTTCCCTGTCCGAAGGCAATCAGGTTAAAGGCCTGCTCATGGGCGTATTCGGCTTGTGGCTTGCCACCGTAGGCACGGAACTTACCACGGGCGCCGCACGCTTTACGTTTGGAACCGATTCCCTGCAGGCCGGCATTGACATGCTTCCCCTTGTTGTCGGCGTATTTCCTTTGGCAGAAGTTTTTTACCGCATGTACGATGAAAAATGCGCCGGCTGTGCAGAACCTTTTGAGTGCAAAGTTATTAAATTTCCCAGACTCAGAGATTGGGCAGGCAGAGTAGGGGTTTTGCTCCGTTCTTCCGTCATAGGCATT
>CALUWZ010000228.1 GCA_944324625.1 uncultured Mailhella sp.
GACCGATAAATTTTGCCACGGCATAAATTACAAACAGCAAAAAAAGACCTTTGATGGCAGCCATGGCCCTTGTCCCTTTTATTAACCTGAAAAGATAGAACAAACAGGCAGTTACAACCAATATATCCAAAAAATCCTTCAAGGTTACGGGAAATTGCTCTAAACCTAACATAAAAACCTGCTTATTTTTTCAAGGCATACGTCAGCGCCAAGGTTTCCAAAGTATGTTTCACATCATGCACCCTGTGGTGAATAATACCTTTTTCCATAGCAAGAGCCGTGCACACCTGTGTGCTTACGGACCGTTCGTTCTTTTCCTGCCCAAGCAAATGCCCGAATAGGGATTTTTGGGAAAGACCGAGCAAAAGCGGGCGCTTCAGCCCCAAAAACACTTCAATATTCTGCAGCAGCGCCAAATTATGTTCCAGCGTTTTGCCGAAACCAATGCCGAAATCCAAAATAATATTTTTTTCAGGCAAACCCCTGCGGACAAGCATATTCATTTTTTCGTCAAAAAACGCATACACTTCCCTGACGACATCCTTATAACAGGGCGTTTCCTGCATGGTTTGCGGTCTGCCCTGACAATGCATAAGAACATACATGGGTTTATAGTCCGCAACAACATCCAGCAGTTCTGGCTCCCAAGCAAATGCAGAAATATCATTTATGATTTCTGCCCCTTTTTCAAGAGCTTTCCGTGCCACTTCGGCACGCCACGTATCAACGGATATAAGCGGCTTTTGTCCGTAATGCAAAGGAACAATGTCCGTTCGGATTTTATCGGCTCCGCCGTTTTCCGCAAAACTGCAGTCTTTAAATTCCTTAACAGCAGAAATAACCGGAGAAATCCTCTGCCATTCTTCAATGCTGCCCACGTCCTTTGCTCCGGGGCGGGAAGAGGCTCCGCCTATATCCAAAACAGCCGCCCCCTGTTCCCACAGCAGCTTGGCATGGGCAATGGCATGGTCTGCTTTTTCATAGCAGCCGCCGTCATAAAATGAATCGGGCGTTGTATTGACTATTCCCCAAATATAAAAAGGGGCGGGCAATAACGCCTCACCCCTGTATTGTAATGTATATGGCATTACATATCCTTATTTTCATTTGCACGGGAAGAAGCGTCAGCCTTGTTTTCCGGCTCTCCATTTTCCTGTGCTTTTTCTTCATGGCCTGCCGCATCAGACGTACCGGACACACCGGAATTTTGCTCGTCCTGTCCTGCCTGCTCGGAAGATTTTTCTGTAATTTCTTCAGAAAAAACAAAGGTATCTTTTTCATCTGCTTTCTTTGTTTCGTCAAGCACAAACGGATCAAGTTCCCTGCCTTCCATAATGCGCTGAATATCATCGCCCGTAATGGTTTCGCGTTCAAGCAGGGCTGCGGCAATGGCATGAAGCTTGTCCATATTGTCTTCCAAAATTTTGCGGCAGCGGCTTCTTGCTTCATCAATGAAGAATTTGATTTCCGCATCCACAAGCTGAGCAGTGGACTGGCTTACGGAATCCGTATGTGCCCATTCCCTGCCGAGGAACACTTCCCCGCCGTTGTCACCGATTGCCTGCGGACCGATTTTTTCGCTCATGCCCCATTCACAGACCATTTTACGGGCCATTTTGGTTGCCCGCTCAATATCATTGCCTGCACCCGTAGTAATATCATCCATAACAAGTTCTTCAGCCATACGGCCTGCAAGCAGAACCACAAGGTTATTGCGCAGGTAATTTTTTGAATACCCGTGCCTGTCTTCTTCAGGCAGCTGCATGGTTACGCCGAGAGCGCGGCCTCTCGGGATAATGGAAACCTTATGCACGGGGTCTGAACCCGGCAGACACACGGCCGCAAGAGCATGACCTGCTTCATGATACGCGGTGATGCGCTTTTCTTCATCGCTCAAAACAAGACTGCGGCGTTCTTTGCCCATGAGCACTTTGTCTTTTGCATATTCAAAATCAGACATATTGAGCTGATTTTTATTTTTTTTGGCAGCCTGAAGAGCTGCTTCGTTCACCAGATTTTCAAGGTCGGCACCTGAAAAACCGGGTGTTCCCTTAGCAAGCACTTCAATATTGACATCAGGACCGATAGGCGTTTTTTTGGTGTGCACGCCCAAAATATGCTGACGGCCGCGAAGGTCCGGAGTGGAAACAACAACCTGACGGTCAAAACGTCCGGGACGCAGAAGGGCAGGATCAAGCACATCGGGACGGTTGGTGGCGGCAATCAGGATTACGCCTTCATTGGACTCAAAACCGTCCATTTCCACCAGCATCTGATTGAGGGTCTGTTCTCTTTCGTCATGACCGCCGCCGAGGCCTGCACCTCTTTGACGGCCCACGGCATCAATTTCGTCAATGAAAATCAAACAGGGAGCATTTTTTTTGCCCTGCTGGAAAAGATCGCGCACACGGGACGCACCGACACCAACGAACATTTCCACAAAATCGGAACCTGAAATGGAAAAGAACGGTACGCCTGCCTCCCCTGCAACAGCACGGGCAAGCAGGGTTTTGCCTGTTCCCGGAGGACCTACAAGCAGCACGCCTTTGGGAATGCGTCCGCCAAGACGGGTGAATTTTTTGGGATTGGAAAGAAATTCCACAACTTCGGAAAGTTCTTCCTTAGCCTCGTCAACCCCTGCCACATCGGCAAAAGTTACCTTCGCCTGATTGGCGTCAATCATTCTGGCACGTGAACGGCCGAAACTCATGGCTTTTCCGCCGCCGCCCTGCATTTGGCGCATGAAGAAA
>CALUWZ010000229.1 GCA_944324625.1 uncultured Mailhella sp.
CTTCAGCAGGGCACGGATACGGAGTTCAGCGAGTATGCTGCCGTTCCTGACGATGTTGCGCTTGACGCAAAAGACGAGTTTATCCGTTCCAAGGGATTTTTTATTCTGCCGAGTCAGCTTTTTGAGAATGTCCGCAAAAATGCTCCGTATGACGAAAACCTGAACGAAACGCTTTCCGCAGTTTTTGCAGGCATTGAGCGTTCTGCCCAGGGCACGGAGAGCGAGAAGAACATTAAGGGCTTGTTTGAAGATTTTGATTTGAACAGCAATAAGCTGGGGGCAACGGTGGCGGAGCGCAACAAGAAGCTTGTTGACCTTATCGAGGGTATCGGTTCCATAAAATTAGGCGATTACAAGGACAATACCATTGACGCATTCGGCGATGCCTATGAGTTTTTAATGGGTATGTACGCTTCCAATGCAGGCAAGAGCGGCGGCGAGTATTATACGCCGCAGGAAGTTTCCGAGCTTTTGACCCGTCTGACCATAGCGGACAAAACGGAAGTCAACAAAGTGTATGACCCTGCCTGCGGAAGCGGATCTTTGCTTCTGAAATTTGCCAAGATTTTGGGCAAGGAAAACGTGCGTCTTGGCTTTTTCGGACAGGAAAAGAACATTACGACCTACAACCTTTGCCGAATCAATATGTTTCTGCATGACATTGATTATGATAAGTTTGACATAGCCAACGGCGACACGCTGATCAATCCTTTTCATTATGACGATGAACCTTTTGAAGCCATAGTTTCCAATCCGCCGTACTCAATCAAATGGATAGGCGACCAAGACCCCAGACTTATCAATGACGACCGTTATTCCCCCGCAGGCGTGCTTGCTCCCCGTTCCAAGGCGGACTTGGCATTTATCATGCACAGCCTTGCATGGCTTGCCAATAACGGTACAGCCGCCATTGTCTGCTTTCCGGGCATTATGTATCGGGGCGGTGCGGAACAGAAAATCCGCAAGTATTTGATTGACAATAACTTTGTGGACTGCATAATTCAGCTTCCGAGCAATCTTTTTTATGGAACGAGCATTGCCACCTGCATTATGGTGCTGAAAAAATTCAAAAAAGAAAACAGTACGCTTTTTATCGACGCGTCAAAAGAATGCGTCAAAGTAACCAATAACAACAAGCTCACAGCCCAAAACATACAAAATATTCTTGATTGGTATAAAAACGCACAGGATGTGGACTACACGGCAAAGCTTGTGCCGAACAGCCAAATAGCCGAGCAGGACTATAATCTGTCCGTATCAAGCTATGTGGAACAGGAAGACACGCGGGAAAAAGTGGATATTGCTGTACTGAATGCGGAAATAAAAGAAATAGTCGCCCGTCAGGCAGTTCTTCGTGCCGAAATTGACAAAATTATTCAGGAGATTGAGGGGAATTAGCCTTTTGGGGCAGTATTATGAAAAAAGAAAAATCTATTATACGAAGTTCAGCAGCGGAATATTTGTCCTATGTTTCGGCAGTGGGTGACAGTGCAGACAGTATTGAAATGCGTTATCAGGACGAAAATATCTGGCTGACGCAGAAAATGCTGGCAACGCTGTATGATGTTTCCGTTCAGGTGGTAAACAAACATATAAAAAAAATCTATGATGATAACGAATTGGAAGAAAATTCCAGTGTCAGAGTTTTTAAAACAGCACAGGAAGAAGCTAAAAGAACGGTAACCCGTGAGGTAAAGCATTATAATTTGCAAATGGCAATAGCCGTAGGCTTTAAAGTCAACAATGTAAGAGCCGTGCAGTTTCGCAAATGGGCTAACCAAATAGTAAAGGATTTTACCATACAAGGCTGGGTAATGGATGAAGAACGGCTGAAAAACGGCGGTTCAGTCCTGACAAAAGATTATTTTGAAAAGCAGCTGCAGAAAATCCGTGAAATCCGAATGTCAGAAAGGCGTTTTTATCAGAAAGTGACAGATATTTATGCAATGGCAATAGACTATGACGTAACGTCCAAGCTGACGAAAACATTTTTTGCAACGGTTCAGAACAAACTGCATTACGGTGTTCACGGGCATACGGCGGCAGAATTGATAATGGAACGGGCAAATGCGGAAAAGAAAAACATGGGGCTGACCACTTGGGACGCATATCCGGACGGCAAAATTCAAAAATATGATGTGACTGTTGCCAAAAATTATCTGCAGGAAAACGAAATACGGCAGCTGGAACGCTTGGTTTCCGCTTATTTGGATTATGCGGAAATGCAGGCGGAAAAACATATCCCCATGACCATGGAAGATTGGAGCAAAAAACTGAACAGCTTTTTAACCTTTATGGATTTTGAGGTCTTGCAGGATAAAGGAAAAGTTTCGGCAGAAATTGCCAAGCTTCATGCGGAAAGCGAGTTTGAAAAATACAGGATTGTTCAGGATCAGCTTTATAAAAGCGATTTTGATAAATTCATGGAGCTTGAACAGCAAGCTAAAATTGATAAATAAAATTGTTTGTGATAATAATACGTTGGAACTATCAAATAAAAGTTGATAGTTCCAATATGTTGAAATAATTGTTTTAAGTTGCTGGGTATAAAATAAATAAGGGGTTGATATGATAGAGAAATTAAAAAAAATATTAGAAGAAGCAGTAAAAATGCTGTATGAAACAGATTATGATTTAATAAGCGCAGGATATGAACGGGCAATTGTACCGCATATTTTTTGCAATATAAAAGAATTAATTAAAAATAACTCTGAATATG
>CALUWZ010000230.1 GCA_944324625.1 uncultured Mailhella sp.
GCAGACGTTATCGCTTCCTGCGTAACCATTACGGAACCGCGCAAAAAGAAATATCTTTTCTCTGAACCTGTATATAATATGTATCAAGCTCTTGTTGTGCCTGTTGACAGCTCCATTGCCAAACCTGAAGACCTCGGCGGCAAACGTGTAGGCATTCAAATCGGTACAACAGCCATTGAAGCTTTGAAAAAAATTGATGCCGATTATCAGGTTGTAACCTATGACGAAGTGGGCCTTGCTCTTGAAGACCTTGCCAACGGCCGTATTGATGCCGTAATGTGCGATGACCCTGTTGCAAAGTATTATGCAAGCCAGAAAGAAGGATACAAAGGCAAAATGAAAATTGCTTTTTCCAGCACCGATCCTGAAGTATTCGGCTTCCTCGTGCTGAAAGAAAACACCGCTCTTATGGATAAACTTTCCGCCGGTTTCAAAACCATTAAAGAAAACGGCAAAGAAAAAGAAATCCTTACCAAATGGTTCGGTGAATTTTAATTGTTTTCTGAATAAAAGAAAAGGCGGCTTCGGCCGCCTTTTTTTTGTCTTTGTAAATAGGCTTTCTGCTGTACCGGCAGAAAATTTGAACTGTTTTAAATTGCCTGAATATGTCAGCAGTTTTGTCTGAATTTGAAATACGTGTCAAATTCTCCGATAAGATGATGGGAGATAAGTCCCATTAATGCTGCAATGGAGGGCTGTTTGATGTCGTCCTGCGTATTTACGGGGTAAAAAATCGGATAATCGCGCAAAAAGCCCAGTGTTGTGTTGATAATCATAAAAGCGCTGAGACGTGCACGGGAAGGATTGATGTTGTCGGTGGCTTTGTTGATAATTGCTTCAATATTTGCGATGAGCGGAAAGAATACGTCACGGTATCCTGACGTGCTGTGAGGATTTTTTTCGTTGATGTCCTGCAAAAGCAAAAGGGCATTGCCTGCCACTTGTTCCATGCCTATGAATTTTTGGGCAAGGGCATTGATTTCTTCGGTCAATGCAGTAAAAAGCTCTTTTCCTGTCAGGCCGGACTGCGCAAGAACTTCCAGATTTTTTACCGACGGGCTGAGCATTTCGATAAGCCGTCTTTTTACCCGTTCAATGGCTGCTTCGTACAGTCCCTGTTTTCCGCCGAAATGGAACGTAATAAGCCCAAGATTGCACTTGGCCGCTTCGGCGAGCGCACGGGTGTTGGTTGCTTTGTAGCCGTTTTGTCCGAACAGGCGAATGGCTTCGATGACAAGTTTTTCTCTTGTGGCTTCACCTTTTAATTTGCGCTGGTCAGTGGTATTGGCGGGTGTCAGTTTTTTCTTCATGGCAGTCTCAACAGAAAAGAAATTATATTTTTAATTATTTTTACCTTGATTTTGCAATAACGTCAATAAAATAATGTTAAACAATATTGTTTTATTGCCAATAAAACAAAATTATTATACTATGCCCTAAACAAGGAAAACGCTATGCAAGAATCAGACGCTCAAAAGTTATTGGATCTTATTCAAAAATCAAAACATTTTGTTGTACTTACCGGTGCGGGGATTTCCACGCTGTCCGGCATACCCGATTTTCGCGGCGTCGGCGGTTTGTATTCCCGAAAAGATATTGATGCCAATAAATTGTTTGATATCAATTATTTTAAGAAAGACCCAAGCTATTATTACAAAAATTCGCGTGATTTTCTGTATGAAAAAAATGCACGTCCGAATATTGTGCATGAAACATTGGCAAAGCTTGAGGAAAAAGGCTTTTTAAAAGCCATAATTACGCAGAATATTGATTTGCTGCACCAAAAAGCGGGCTCCAAAACGGTTTTTGAACTGCATGGTTCGCCCATGAGGCATTACTGCATGAAATGCAATAAAAAATTTGACTTTGATACAGTGCTTGCCATGATGCAGAAAGACGAAGTGCCTTATTGCCCTCACTGCGGCGGAAGCATTAAGCCCGAAATTGTCTTTTTTGGTGAGTCTCTGCCCGAATATGCTTTGGATAATGCGGAATACCATGCAAAAAAGGCAGATTTTCTGCTTGTGCTCGGTACAAGCCTGACTGTTTATCCTGCAGCGGCAGTTCCTGAAATTACGTACAGAGCAGGCGGAAAACTGGGTATTGTTAATGCGTCTTCCACGTATATCGATGATGTGTGTGTTTTTAAAGCCAAGGATTTGGGAAATATTTTCGAAAATATTAATGCTTTGCTTTAATAAAAGTCTGTAAAGGGTTTTTTATGAACGAACTTACTCCCCGTGAGATTGTGACGGAACTGGATAAATATATTGTAGGACAGGAACAGGCAAAAAAAATGGTTGCCATTGCCGTGCGCAACCGCTGGAGAAGGCAAAAGCTTGAGCCGAAAATGCGTGATGAAATCGCGCCCAAAAATATTATTCTTATGGGGCCCACGGGCGTGGGCAAAACGGAAATTGCCAGAAGGCTTGCCAAGCTGACCGGAGCTCCGTTTATAAAAGTTGAGGCTACAAAATATACGGAAGTGGGCTATGTGGGCCGTGATGTGGAATCCATGATCCGCGACTTGCTGGACCTTGGCATAAAACTTATCCGTGACGAAGAAAATCAGCGTGTAAAGGCACAGGCGGAAAAAGCAGCCGAAGAACGTCTTTTGGATTTGCTTCTGCCGCACAATTCAGGCGAAGGAAGCCGTGAAACCACAAGGGAAAAAC
>CALUWZ010000231.1 GCA_944324625.1 uncultured Mailhella sp.
TGCCCGATTTTGGCGGCGCGCCCAAAACAGCAGAACCCGCCATGGCGGAACAGGTCATTTCAGAACCCGTAATAGAAGAACTGCCCACGTTTTCAGCTCCGGAGAAAAATCCACAGGAACGGCAAAAAATGCATGCAGAACAAGCCCATGCGGAAGCCCATGACTTGGTGGAAGAATTTTTGGGAACCCCGAAAGCAGGCGATACTGCCCTGCCGAGCGACATAGCCGATGACCTTCTGGCTGAAATGGGTTTTAATCAAAAATAAAAATTTTCAGCCAAACCGCGCATTCAGCCCGACAACACAAAAATAAACCGAGAACACTATGCCTTTTGACCCGAAAACCTGCATACGCTTACTGAAAGACTGCAATCCCGTGCAAAGCTTTGGCAAAGTCACCAAAGTTGTGAGACTCGTGGTGGAGGCAACAGGACTGAAGGCAAGCCTCGGCGATGTTTGCCATATTATTCCCGACAATAAAAAAGACAGCCCCATACCTGCTGAAGTGGTGGGATTTCGGGACAACAGTCTGCTGTTCATGCCCTACGGCGAAATGCGCGGCGTGCGTCCCGGAAGCTTGATCCAAAACTCCAGCCTGCCGCCGCTTTTTCCTGCATCCTCCGAACTTCTCGGCAGAACATTGGACGCCTTCGGCAATCCATTGGACAAAAAAGCTCCCATAAACCCTGAAACAATGATTTCCCTGTATGCCGATCCGCCTGCGCCCCTTGAAAGGCCGCGCATTGACGAAACCCTTGACGTGGGCGTGCGCTGCATAAACTCCCTCCTTACCATGGGCAAAGGCCAGCGTGTGGGTATTATGGCAGGTTCGGGCGTGGGCAAATCCACGCTCATGGGCATGATGGCACGCTACACGGAGGCTGATGTCATTGTCATGGGCCTTATCGGCGAACGCGGCCGTGAGGTATTGGAATTTATGGAAAGGGATTTGGGCCCCGAAGGCATGGCCCGTTCCTGCGTCATTGTGGCAACCTCAGACCAGCCCGCTCTGGTGCGCATGCGTGCGGCCTATGCGGCAACTGCCGTGGCGGAATATTTCCGCGACCAAGGCAAAAACGTCCTCTTGATGATGGACTCCGTAACCCGCTTTGCCATGGCTTCACGTGAAATCGGCCTAGCCACGGGCGAACCGCCCACCACCAAGGGCTACACTCCTTCTGTTTTTGCCCAGCTTCCCCGTCTGCTTGAACGGGCTGGCCGTTCAGAAAAAGGCACTATTACAGGCATTTATACAGTCCTTGTTGACGGCGACGATTTCAACGAACCCATAGCCGATGCCGTGCGTTCCATTTTGGACGGCCACATAGTGCTTACCCGCCAGCTTGCCGACAGAGGCCATTTTCCTGCCATTGACGTATTAAAATCCATAAGCCGTCTGCGCAACGACATTATAGAACCTGACCTTGTCAAAGCAGGCAGAACGCTCACATCCCTGCTTTCCACCTACAGAACTTCGGAAGATATGATCAATATCGGCGCTTACAGCAAGGGGTCCAATGCGGAAATCGACGCTGCCATTCAGTTCAACAAGCCTATCAATGATTTTCTCATGCAGGGCATTAATGAACCGGAAAACATTATGGACAGCTTTACCAAAATGCTCCAGCTTGCCGCCAAGGCAGAACAGGCTCTGCACCCTGCAAAGCAGGGCATGGATCTTCCGCCCCGTTAATTTGCCCTCCATTAAAATGCCGTGCTGTTCCGATACAGGAATTTTTCAGGCCAAAAGCTTGACAGACCCTTTTTTCATGCCTACTTTCTTGTAAAACGATTAAGGAGCATTTTCCATGTCCGACGAAAAAATGCAAGACCAAAACGAAAACCTGAACGAAGAATATACGGAAGAAACCGAAGAAAGCTGTGCACTCAATCCCGAAGAATGCAAAGCCCTTATCTGCCCTGCCTGCACCACATATAGAGAAGCGGAAGACATCCGCATCCGTTCCCTTGCGGAAATGGAAAACTTTAAAAAACGCCTGCAGAAAGAAAAGGACGAGCAAATGGCTTATGCCGCAGAGTCCGTTCTTGCCGACCTTTTGCCCACCCTCGACAATCTTGACCTTGCCCTGCAGTACGGCAGCAAAAACGAGGCCTGCAAAGACACAATCATGGGCGTTGAAATGACCAAAAAACTTCTGCTAGACGCAGTAAAAAAACACGGCCTTGAACCCGTGGGCGCCGTGGGCGAACCCTTCAATCCCGAATTTCACGAAGCCATTGCCCAAGCTGACCATGACGAAATTCCCGCAGGCCACCTTACGGCCGTCATGCAGAAAGGCTATGTGCTCAAAGGCAGACTGCTGCGTTCCGCAAAAGTAACCGTGTGCAAGACCCAAAGCGCAGCTTCCAATATCGACACCACAGTTTAAGGATTATTCATGCCGTCTTTTCATTGCATAACCTACGGCTGCCAGATGAATGTCAATGACAGCGCATGGGTTGCCCGTTCCCTAGTCAAAATGGGCTGGGTTGAAAGCGAAATGGAAACAGCCGATTTTGTTTTCATCAATACCTGCTCCGTCCGCGAAAAACCCCAGCACAAAGTGCTCAGCATGCTTGGCATCATACGGGACGTCAACCCCAAAGCAAGCGTGGCCGTGGCAGGATG
>CALUWZ010000232.1 GCA_944324625.1 uncultured Mailhella sp.
AAATCAATTCCGCCTGTTTTGCAGGGAATGCCGCCGAAATAGTTTTGAATGAGATTTTCGCTGAATCCCACTGCTTCAAAAAGCTGACCGCCGATAAAGCTTCTCAGAACGGAAATGCCCATGCGTGAGCATGTTTTCATTAAACCTTTTTGCAGGGCTATGATATAATTTGAGATATTTTTATGAATCTCTTCCGCTTCCTGCGTTTTGTTGGAAAATTCCTGCTGTTTTGTCAAAGCGTAAACGGAGGCAAGCGCCAGACGGGGATGTACTGCGCTTGCACCGAAAGCCAAAAGCTGAGCTGTCTGCATAACGTCGCGCACTTCGCCTGTATCGGCAATAATGCTGCACAGGTGGCGGAGATTTTTTTTCATGAGATGCTGATGAACAGCGGAAACAGCCAAAAGGGAAGGTATGGGGGCATGGGTGCAGTCCGTATTTTTGTCGGTTAAAATAAGTATGCTCGCACCTTCCAGAACTTTGCTTTCAGCCTGTTTCAGCAAATTGTCCAATCCTTTCTGCAATGCGGAACGGGCAGTTTCAGGAATTACGGTCTGGCTGTCTTTCAGGTTTGTCACGTCAAACAGCATGTCAATGCAGGCGCTTTTAATCGCTTTTTGCTCGGCATATTGAATTTTTAAAAGATCTTCCGCCGTAAGCACGGGATTGGAAAGGCGCAGCAAAGCATAGTGGTCTGCATTTTCTTCCAGCATGTTTCTGCGTCTGCCTAAAAATACGGTTAAAGACATGACAAGACTTTCACGCAGCGGATCAATGGGAGGATTGGTTACTTGGGCAAAACGCTGTTTGAGGTAGTTGAACAGAAGCTGGGGACGCTGGGAAAGCACGGCAAGGGGCGTATCAATGCCCATGCTTACAACGGGTTCCTGAGCATTTTTCATCATCGGCACAAGAACGGTTTCGACTTCGTCTTTGCTTATTCCGAAAAGGTATTGTTCCCGAAGCAGACTGCTGCAGTCGGGCGGCGTCTGCTGCTGGGGCAGTGCCAAGTCCTGCAGGGTTATTCCTTTTTCTTTTATCCAGCGGGGATACGGTTTTGCAAAGACAACGGCATTTTTGCACTCCGTATCCGTAATAATTCTGTGCTGTTCAAAGTCCGCAACAAGCATTTTGCGCGGACGCAGGCGTCCTCTTTTAAGAATATTGCCGGCGGGAATGTTGAGAACTCCGCTTTCAGAAGCTAAAATCAGCAGTCCGTCTTTGGTTATGGTATAACGGCATGGGCGCAGGGCATTTCTGTCAAGCATTGCTCCGATTTGTTTTCCGTTGGTGAACACAAGGGCGGCAGGTCCGTCCCATGCTTCCATAAGTGAGGCATGGTATTCGTAAAAAGCCCTTTTGCCCTGTCCCATGATGAAATTGGCGCCGAACGGTTCGGGAATAAGCATCATGGCAGTGTGGCAGAGGCTTCTTCCTCCGCGGCAGAGCAGTTCAAAAACAGCGTCAAGGCAGGCGGAATCACTGCCCATGGAAGATATGACAGGTTTTAAATATTCGATGTTTCTGCCAAACAAAGGGGACGCCAGTTCCGCTTCTTTCATTTTTATGTTTGCCGCGTTGCAGTTTAATGTGTTGATTTCACCGTTGTGGGCAATCATTCTGAAAGGCTGTGCCAAATGCCATGCAGGTGTTGTATTGGTGCTGTACCGTTCATGGAATACGGCAAAGTGGCATTGGAAATCAGGGTCCAGCAGGTCTTTGTAAAACAGGGCAAGTTTTCCGCCGTGGATCAGGCCCTTATAAATGACAGTTTGGGAAGACAGGCTTACAATATGGAAATATTGGCCGCAAAGTTCGGCATTTTGTCTGACGGCATGTTCAACGGCGCGTCTTGCAATGTACAGCCTTCTTTCAAAATCTTCCGTTTCTTCTTTTTGGGGATTTTTTATTAAAATCTGCATGAAAAACGGCATGTTTTCTTTTATGCTTTTGCTTTGAATCTGGTTTTCGTCCGTTTCAATTTGTCTGAAGCCCGAACAAACAAGATTATGCCGAGCAAGAACGGAATGCATGATGCCGCACAGGGCGGAGCGTGCGGCTTCGTCGGAAGGCATGAAAAGCTGGCCTACTGCATACACAAAATGCAGGGGCAGGTTAATAAAAATACTGGAATCAAGAATTGTTGATAATAATCAGCACAACAGCCCCGTTTGTTCGGTAAAGCAAATTACAAAAGACGGAATGGAGCTTTATTTGTCCGAAGGAATATTGCTGATAACGGCTATAAAACCGGAGGGAAAAAACGTGATGAATCCTTTTGACTGGGCAAACGGTGCAAAAGTAAAAGCAGGTGATATCTTTTCAGATGAGGCGGCAGAATGTATTCAAGAGGGATAAGAGGTGCAATAACAGTAGACTCTGACACATCAGACAGTATAAAATCAGCAACCGTAGAACTTTTGACTGAAATTATTAAGAAAAATGATTTGGACTTGAGTAAAATTTCACATGCTATTTTTACTCTAACGAATGATTTAAAAAGTGCATTTCCGGCTAAATTTGCCCGTGAGTGTCTCGGCTTTTCCTGTGTACCAATGATGTGCTTTAACGAACTGGATGTTGGGGGAAGAATTGAAAAATGTCTGAGGGTATTGATTG
>CALUWZ010000233.1 GCA_944324625.1 uncultured Mailhella sp.
GTGCGGTCAAATCTTTTTCGCCTGAACCTTTCCATGCGGCGCGGGCACGCTGTTTTTGTTCCTGCATGGCGGCATTGTAGCCGTCCACGTCAATGGTGAAATTGTATTTTCTTGCCACGTCGTCCACAATATCAAGGGGGAATCCGTAAGTATCGTATAGTTTAAAGGCAATGTCGCCGTCAATGACGGTTTTTTTCAGGGCTTTGGCGTTTTGGATTTCTTCTTCCAAAAGAAGCAGGCCTTTTTCCAAAGTGGTGCGGAAGCGGTCTTCTTCTTCACGCACGACTTTCAGAACAAAGTCTTTGTTTTTGACAAGTTCGGGATAGGCACTGCCCATAGTTTCGATAACCTGTCCCACGGTTTTATACATAAAGGCTTCTTTGTTCAGGCCGATGAGCGTGCCGAAACGCAGGGCGCGGCGTATTAAGCGGCGCAGAACATAGCCGCGGCCTTCATTGGAGGGAAGAACGCCTTCGGCAATAAGGAAAGCTGCCGCACGGCTGTGGTCGGCAATAACGCGCAGAGCCGTGTCCACATCATTGGTGTCGGGCAGGCTGAAAGAATATTCAACGCCTGCGTCTTTGGCGGTGAACTGAATGATTTCCTGAAAAATATCGCTGTCAAAATTGGAGCGTTTGTTCTGGCAGACGGCGGCAATGCGTTCCAGTCCCATGCCTGTGTCAATGCAGGGGTGTTCGAGTTTTTCCCTTGTGCCGTCTGCTTTTTGGTTGAACTGCATGAAAACAAGGTTCCAGATTTCAAGAAAACGGTCGCAGTCGCATTTGCCTATGCCGCAGTTGTCGCCGCAGGCCATGTCTTCGCCCTGATCCACAAAAATTTCGGAACAGGGACCGCAGGGGCCTGTATCGCCCATGCTCCAGAAATTGTCTTTTCCGGGAATGCGGAAAATTCGTTCGGGATCAACGCCGATTTTGTCTTTCCACAAATTGTAGGCTTCGTCGTCGTCAATATATACGGTAACATACAGGCGGTCTTTGGGAAGTTTGAGCTCTTCGGTCACAAAGCCCCATGCAAAGCGCATGGCGTCTTCTTTGAAATAATCGCCGAAAGAAAAGTTGCCGAGCATTTCAAAGAGGGTATGGTGGCGGGCTGTGCGGCCGACGTTTTCAAGGTCGTTGTGCTTGCCGCTTACGCGCAGGCATTTTTGGGCAGTTGTGGCACGTTTGGTGCCGATGTCTTCACGGCCGAGGAAGACGTTTTTAAACTGTACCATGCCCGCATTGCAGAAAAGCAGCGTGGGGTCGTTGTGGGGAATAAGAGAAGAAGAGGCAATTCTCTTATGGTTGTTTTTTTCAAAATATGCCAGAAATTTTTCGCGGATTTCTTTAGCTGTAAGCATTGTGTCCTCCTTTCTCCTTTATTCTTCTTCGCCGAACTCGTCAAAATCGTCTTCGGTCATGGCTGAAAACATGTTGGAATCCATGCCGAGGTGTTCAATGACTTTTGCTTCGATTTCGTTTCTGAGAGCAATGTTTTCGTCCAGCATGGCGCGTACGTTGTCGCGGCCTTGGCCGAGTTTTTCGGAGCCGTAGGCAAACCATGCGCCGCTTTTGTCGATAATGCCTGCGGCTACGCCAAGGTCAATGATTTCTCCGGAGCGGGAAATGCCCGTGCCGAAGAGAATGTCAAATTTTGCTTCTCTGAACGGAGGAGCCATTTTGTTTTTGACAACTTTGACGCGTGTGGCAGCGCCGTAGGATTCTTCTTTGTCTTTGAGGGTTTGGGTTTTGCGGATATCCATGCGGACTGAGCTGTAGAATTTAAGAGCATTGCCGCCGGTGGTGGTTTCGGGGCTTCCGTAGCCCATCATGCCGATTTTCATACGGATTTGGTTGATGAAAATCACGCAGGTTTTGGATTTGTGAATGGTGCCCGTTAATTTTCTGAGGGCATGGCTCATGAGGCGTGCATGGCCGCCCACTTGGGTTTCGCCCATGTTTCCTTCCAGTTCGGACTGGGGAATAAGGGCTGCTACGGAGTCGATGACCACAAGGTCCACGGCGCCTGAGCGCACCAGCATGTCTGCAATGTCGAGAGCCTGTTCGCCGTGATCGGGCTGGGAAATAAGCAGTTCGTCCACTTTGACGCCGAGGCGTGCGGCATAGGATGTGTCAAGGGCATGTTCGGCGTCGATAAAAGCGGCCGTTCCGCCCTGTTTTTGACATTCCGCAATAACATGCAGGGTAAGGGTTGTTTTGCCTGAAGATTCCGGGCCGTATATTTCGGTGACGCGTCCTTTGGGCAGGCCGCCTATGCCGAGGGCAAGGTCAAGGCCGATGGAACCTGTCGGGATAACGGGTACCTGCACATGGGCACTGTCGGAAAGTTTCATCACAGCGCCTTGGCCGTATTTTTTTTCAATGGTGGTAAGTGCTGTTTTCAGCGCTTCCAGCTTAGCTTCTTCCTGAGAGAGTGCGGGCTTTTTTGCCATAAGAAATAATTCCTTTAAATAAGCGTATATCTTGTTTTTTATAACCGCAATGGGCTAAACTGTCAAATAAAGTAAAAGCATAACAAGCTTTTTTTTGCAAATTTCAGGTAGGCGGCGTGTGTTTTGCACGCTTGCCTTTTCTCATGGCTTTGTTAT
>CALUWZ010000234.1 GCA_944324625.1 uncultured Mailhella sp.
AATATTTAATAAATTAGTAATTTTTTATCTATAAACTTGTTTTTATTTATCTATCTGCATAAATACGAAACTGCATTTTCATAAAAATTATTTGATTATCTTCAGATATCGAAAATAAAACTCTTTCTCTAACATTAATAAGAACGCAGACTAAGCCGCTGATTTTCTGCAGCCCTGAAAAGGCATACTGCAGGCTCTCCCCCCGGCATGCCCCCTATTTCACACTTTTTCGGCAGGAAACTGTCGTTTCCGTCTCCAAAGAATGAAACGCTGTAAATCAAAGCATTGCTTTTTTCAAACAACTAACACTTTTAATTGATTTCATTATAAAAAATTAAAAACATACCCTAGTTATTGCATATCAGTATAATTTTAAATTAAAAATACTGCTTCCTTTGGTTATCATTGACGAACACATCAAATATACCAAAGGAGAACATTTTTGTACCTAACGATTATCCACCTGCAGAGCAGCTGGTTTATTGCCGCTAACGGCTACAATAAAAAAGACTTCCGCACGGAAGTCTTTTTTATGCCCTTTCCAGCCTGTATCAGCATACAGCCCTATTTTTTAATAATTTTTATAACAAAAACCTTTTGCCTTGCCGTAAAAATCCTTGCCATAAATTACATCCTGTTCCGGCATGCCTGCAGAACATGAATTTCCGCACACTCAGCAAATTTTTGAACAATTTTCTGCTGTCCGTCCCCCAAAAAACTTTCGTAAAAAGCTTTATTTTTATTTTCTCGGTTTTTCTATTTTGTACACAAAGGCATACAGCACAGGAAAAATAAAAAGGGTCAATACGGTGGAAACAAAAAGGCCGAATACTATCGTAGCCGCCATATCCCCGAAAAGCGGGTCAAAGAGCAGGGGCAGCATGCCGAAAATCGTTGTTACTGCCGCCAAAGAAACGGAACGGATACGGCTCACGGCGGAATCAATGAGCGCAATAAACGGATTTTTTTTCAACGTGTGTATTTCAAAATTAATTTCATCAACAAGAACTATAATATTTTTTATCATCATGCCTGTCAGTGATATAGTCCCCACAATGGAAATAAAGCCATAGGTCTTGCCTGTCAGCAGCAGTCCCGGAACTATGCCGATAAAGGCAAAAGGCAGGGACAGAAAAATCATGGCAGGAATTTTAATATTGCCGAACAAAAATACGCAGATCATCAGCATTAACAATCCCGTAACAGGAAAATTGCCCATAATTGCCTTATTGTTTTTCTGCTGTTCGTAATATTCGCCGAGCCAGAACATGGAATAGCCCTGCGGCAATTGTATGGCATTGATTTCCTGTACGATTTCCCTGCGGACATCATTGGCGGTCACGGAAAAATCAACCTCGCACTGTACGGTAATGGTGCGCACCCTGTTTCTGCGCCAAATCTGACCTTCCTCAAAACCGAGACGCTCCTCACGCATGACGGCAGAAAGCGGAACAGCCTGTACATTGCTGCCCCAAACAGGCGTTTGTCCGATATTGACCAAATCCATACTGCTGTTTGAATTTTCCTTCAGCACAACGGAAACCAAATTACCGTTTTCCTGAATATTGCCAATGCTTATTCCGTCACCGTTGGCCATAAGCCCTGCGGCAATATCCGCAGGCATGACATGTACCTGCTTGGCAAGCACTTCCGAATATTCTCCCTGCCAAGACAAAATTTTATTGCGCCAATCGGTTGTTACGCTGACAATATGCGGATTTTTATGCATAATATCCATTGCCTTGTCCGCCAAACCGCGCAGAATCTGCGGATCAGGGCCGGAAAATGCCACTTCGATAGGATAAGGCGTAGGTACGCCGTTAGGATATTTGCGTATGCCGAACATAAGCCCGGGCAGATGTTCCTCGGCAAAATCGGCAATTTTACGGCTTAGCGCCTCAAAATAATCCAAATCCTCAAGATTAACTATGAGCTGGGCATAAGAAGTGTTGGGATACTGCGGAATGGTTGCCACATAATAACGGGGCACAGAGGCACCCGACGCCAGCACAACGGCACTGACCCCTTCCTGTTTTTGCAAAAAATCCGCCAGACTGCGTCCTGCCTCGTCTATGCGCTCTATTCTGCTTCCCTCGGCAACCCAAAGATTGACGGTAAAGCCTTTTTTATCTGAAGGCGGAAAAAAGATTTTAGGCACAAAAGCAAACAAAAACATGGAAACAACAAAAGCCATGGTCACAGCGGCAAGAGTCTTGCGTTTATTTTTTAAAAGAACATATAATATTCTGCGGCATTTTCTGTAAAAACGCCTTTCTCTGTCAGAAACCTTGGGAATTTCCGTTTTTGACAAATAAATATCGCAGTAAACAGGAGTTTGCGAAAGGCAAAGCAGCCAGCTGAGCATAAGGGAAATGCCGACAACCCAAAACAGCGACCCTACATATTCACCGCCGTAAGTCGGCATCAAATACGCAGGCAAAAACGCAAGGCAGGCAATAAGCGTTGCACCGAGCAGAGGCATGGCAGGCTTTTTGGCAGCCTCCAAAAGCACATCACGCATGGGCAGGCCTTTTTGCCGAAGAACAAGCACCCTGTCCACAATAACGATGGAATTGTCCACAAGCATGC
>CALUWZ010000235.1 GCA_944324625.1 uncultured Mailhella sp.
ATGGCCTTTTCCTGCCACAAGCACGGCATCGCCGTCCTTTGAAATGCTTACGGCAAACTGCAGGGCTTCTTTTCTGTTGGCAATGCGGTGCACTTCCTTGGCACCTTTGAGGCCGGGCATGATGTCGTCAAGAATTTGTTCGGGATTTTCCGTCCTCGGGTTGTCGGAGGTTAAAATTACAATGTCGCTGGCTTCAGCCACTGCTTTGCCCATGAGCGGACGTTTTGTTCTGTCTCTGTCGCCGCCGCAGCCGAACAGGGTGACAATGCGTTTGAATCCTGCCTGCCGCAGCGCGTCCTGAGCATGCACCAGCGCATCGGGGGTGTGGGCATAGTCCACAAAATAGCTGACATTTTTCTTTTCGTCGTAAATGCGTTCAAGCCGTCCGGGCACGCCTTGGAATGTGGAAAGCTTCTGCAGGTCTTCCACGCTGAACCCAAGCTGCAGGGCAAGGCATTCAACTCCCAAAATGTTGCAGGCATTGTGTTCGCCCACAAGGGGTGTTTTGAGTTCCCATTTTTTGCCGTTGTAGCAATGTTCAATTACAAGACCCTGCGGCGTATTGGATTTGAGCTGTCCGTGCATGATGGGATTTTCCGTGATCATGCAGGAGCAGTCCGCACTGCCTTTTTTATGCAGAAAAAAGGGCTGGGCCTGCGGGCAAAGGGCTGTCAGGCGTTTGCCGTATTCATCATTGCCGAAAATGCTCATGGCTTTGTTTTTCTTCGGAAGTTCAAGGAAAAGCTTTGCTTTGGCCTGAAAATAATTTTCCATGGTTTCATGGTAATCCAAGTGGTCTTGGGTCAGGTTGGTGAAAATTGCACCGTCAAATTCAATGCCTGCCGTGCGGTTTTGATCGACGGCATGGGAAGAAACTTCCATAATGACGGCGTCGCAGCCTGCTTTTTTGATGTCTGCAAGGGCTTTGTGCAGGGTCAGGCAGTCGGGCGTAGTCAGGGGAGCGTCTTCAAAATGGCCTTTCCAATGATAGCTGACCGTTCCGAGTACGGCAGGGTTTTTGCCGCATTCTTTATACAAATGTTCCAGTAAATAGCTGGACGTTGTTTTTCCGTTGGTGCCTGCTATGGCAATGACGGGAATGGGATAATCCTTGGTGCCGTAAACAGTTTGCGCCAAGCAGCCGAGGCTTTGGCGGGGATTTTCCGTTATTACAAATTGCGCGCGGTCAGTTTTGTGTTCCTTGGCATATTCTTCATAACATTCTTGGGTTAAAACAATAAATTTTGCACCGTTGTTTATGGCATCTTCAATATATTCCGTGCCGGGATACTGAATGCCTTTGTGGGAGGAAAGCGCAAGGGGCATAAAAACAAAAATATCGTTTGGCGATGCTTTTCTGGAGTCGGAAACAAGGCCGAGATGTTCTTTTTTTATTAATGCTGTCAGTTCGTCAAGAGTCATTTTGCAGCTCCTTCAGTGGTTGGCGTTTGACCGTTTTTCTGCACGGCGGCACTGTCTGTTTCGGCAGGCTTGGGCGCAGGCAGGGATAAATACAGTTTATAGGCATAATTCATGATTTTTTCGTTGTTTTTTTCGTCTCGGACAACAACGGGCGTTCCTGCAGGCGGTTCCTGCTTAACCACAGTCATGCCGCTGCCGATGATTTCGGGAAGCTGTCCGAATTCCGAAAAAATTTCCAAAGCTTTTTTAAGCGTTAACCCTTTGACGTCGGGAACAACACCCTGTTTTGCCTGCGGACGCTTGGCAGGTTTTGCTCTCAGGCTGGTTCCGCTCAGTTTGTCTGATTCGCTTGCAAAAATAACATCGGGCAGGTCTCCGCTGTATGCCATGCTGCGCTGGGCAATTTCCTGAAATACGGGTGCGGCAAGGCGGCCGCCGTAAGAGTTTTTGTCAAGGTCGTCCAAGAGGGTGTAAATAATGTATTTGGGGCTGTCGGCGGGAACAATGCCGATAAAGGAAGCCATACGCTTGTCGCCGTAACCGGAAGCATTGTTGGCAGCCGCTTTTTGTGCAGTTCCTGTTTTGCCTGCCACGCGCACGCCGGGTATGCGGGCATTTCTTCCCGTGCCGTTGCCGTCAACAACGGTTTCCATCATTTTCAGAACGTCACGGGCTATTTTTCTGCTGAAAATGCGCTGTTCGGATACATTGGCGGAATCTTCGTCTTTCAGAATGTGCAGGTGCACCCGTTCACCGTCATTGGCAAGAATGTTGAAAGCCTGCACCATCTGCAGGGAGGTTGCGGAAATGCTCTGTCCGAATCCTGTAGAAAGAAGGTCGGCTTCGCTCCAGTCCTTCAGCGGGCGGATAATGCCTTTGCTTTCGGTGAGGCCTATGTCCGTAGGTGCGCCGAAGCCCATGTCCAAAAGGAACTGGCGTGTGGTTTTTGCCCCCATTGCCTGCGTAATTTTTGCCATGCCGATATTGCTTGAATAGGCAAGAATTTCTTCGGTATTGAGTTCTTTGTAAGCTCTGCCGTCGTCGCCTATGGTGAAGGGCTTTTTGTTTTTGCCGATTTTAATGTGGTCTATGGTCCAGACGCCGTTTTCCGTGTTGAATTTGGTGTCAAGGTCTATA
>CALUWZ010000236.1 GCA_944324625.1 uncultured Mailhella sp.
GTCATGGACCACTTCACCCCGCAGAAAGACATTGATTCCGCCAATCAGGTCAAAGGCACCCGCGAATTTGCCCGTGCCTACAATATCACCCATTATTACGAAGGCGGCGAAGCAGGCGTTGAACACGCCCTTCTGCCCGAACAGGGCCTTGTAAAGCCGGGTTATATTGTCATCGGTGCGGACAGCCATACCTGCACCTACGGCGGCCTCGGCGCATTTGCAACGGGCATGGGCAGCACCGATATTGCCGGAGCAATGGCTCTCGGCGAAACGTGGTTCAAAGTGCCTCCCACCATTCACGTCACTTTTAACGGCACGCTTCCCGAATATGTCGGCGGCAAAGACCTTATTCTGACCACCATCGGCAAAATCGGCGTGGACGGCGCCCTGTACAAAGCTCTGGAATTTGACGGAACCGCCATTGAAAGCCTTTCCGTGGAAGGCAGACTGTGCATGGCGAACATGGCCATTGAAGCAGGCGGCAAAGTGGGCCTTTTTGCTTCCGACGAAAAAACGGCCGAATACTGCAAAGCCCACAAAAACCCCGATCCCATGCTTATCAGTGCCGACAAAGGCGCCGTATACGAACGTGAGCTTGTGATTGACGTAAACGGCATGGAACCCGTTGTTGCCTGCCCTCACCTTCCCGAAAACGTCAAGCCTGTTTCAGAAGTCGGCGAGCTGCCGATCAACCAAGTTGTCATCGGCTCCTGCACCAACGGCCGCATAAGCGACATGCGCGAAGCCGCCGCAGTGCTCAAAGGCAGAAAAGTTGCCAAGGACGTGCGCTGCATCATTCTTCCCGCCACCCCGACCATTTGGAAGCAGGCCATGCGCGAAGGCCTTTTGGAAATCTTTATGGAAGCAGGCTGCATTGTGGGTCCTGCCACCTGCGGTCCGTGCCTTGGCGGCCACATGGGCATTTTGGCTGACGGCGAACGTGCCATTGCCACCACAAACCGCAATTTCAAAGGCCGCATGGGCAGCCTTCAGTCTGAAGTATATCTTTCCAACCCTGCGGTTGCCGCAGCTAGTGCCGTGCTTGGCGTAATCGGCAGTCCGAAAGCATTATAAGAAGTGAGGATAGCATGAAATATCAAGGAAAATCCCACAAAGTGGGTGATCATATCGATACCGACGCCATTATTCCCGCACGTTTTCTGGTTACCACCGATGCGAAAAAACTCGGCGAAAACTGCATGGAAGGCCTTGAACCCAACTGGATCAAACGCGTAAGCCAAGGCGACATCATGGTTGCAGGCCGCAACTTCGGCTGCGGTTCTTCCCGCGAGCATGCGCCCGTTGCCATTGTGGGCGCAGGCATGCCCATTGTCATTGCCCACAGCTTTGCCCGTATTTTCTACCGCAACAGTTTCAATATGGGCCTTCTTCTTTTGGAAATCGGCGACGAAGTGGATAAAATCAATGACGGCGACAGCCTTGAAGTGGATACCGACGCAGGCATTATCCGCAACCTGACCACGGGTGCGGAAATTCCTTTCCCTCCCCTTCCGCCGTCCATGCAGGACCTTCTGCAGCGCGGAGGCCTTATTCCTTACGTGCAAAGCAGACTGCAGTAATTTTGAAGCACCGCAAAAGCGGTGCTTTTTTTGTTGCCGTTTTTCGTTGCCGTTTTTCGTTGCCGTTTTTCGTTCGGCGTATTTCGGTTCTGAACGCATGGCGGCGCATTCGGGTTTTCTCCGAAAATGTGTTTTTTATTGCGCAGAAGCGGTTTTTTGTATAAAGAATTTAAAAATACTCCCTATTTTTTAATGTTTTGCTGCCGATTAAGGCTATTAATCCCATAAATCCCCTCTTGGAGGCAGTATGAAGTTATCCGCCAAATTATCGCTTTCCTTCAGCGCAGTTATTTTGCTGCTTGTTTTGCTTTCGGGTGTGTCATGGTATTTTGTCAATGACATGCAGCGCATGAAAAATCTTATGGCAAAAACCGAAAATGCCCTGACGGAAACTTCCTTTGCGCAGCGTGCGGCCATTAACGGCATTGCCCATAACGATGCGTCTTATTTTGCCAAAATCAATGAGCATATTGCAAACGCAAAGCAAAATGCCGATGAGGTAAAAAAAATGGCTGCGCAGGCTGAAACGCTCAAAGTTGCGGATAATTACAACAGCCGCCTTGACAGCCTTCTGCTGACCGTAAAGACAATGACCGGTCATTTTGACATGCTGGATTCTCTGGTAACCAAGCTTAATGCCGATTATGAGGCAATTTTGGCGCAGACACGGAAAATAATGAAGAAAGAACAGGCCCGCATTATAAGCGGCGGTGCGCCGAATTTTATTGCCGTGCAGACCATTGAACTGAAACTCGCCAATATCTCAAAATATTTGGAAGTTTTTCTGCGGGTCAACAGCAGGGAAAATCTTGCCGTACTGACCGACAATGCCGAACAGCTTGTTTCCCTTGCGGAAATTTATGCCGGCAAAAATGCGGATTTTGCCAAAGTCTGCTCCGATGTTCAGGCTTATCTTATGGATTTGAACCGCATTATTGAAGTTTCTTCCGTTTTTCAGGCTTCCCTTGCCG
>CALUWZ010000237.1 GCA_944324625.1 uncultured Mailhella sp.
TATCGAACGCGAAGGCGGAAAACTCCTCACCGTAGACCAATGGGGAATGAAAGATTTGGCTTATCCCGTACAAAAACAAATGCGCGGATTCTATGTTCGTTTTGAATACAACGCTCCTAACCAGCTCGTTGCAGAACTTGAACGTATCATCCGTATCCAAGACAATATCTTCAAATTCATCACTGTTCGCTTAAGCGATCATGCTGAGGAGGTAGCATAATGGCTTTTCGTAAAAAATTCGCTCCTCGCCGCAAATTCTGCCGTTTCTGTGCAGACAAAGATCTTCCTCTCGATTACAAACGCCCGGATATTCTTCGTGATTTCATTACTGAACGCGGCAAAATCGTAGCTCGTCGTATTACCGGTACCTGCGCTAAACACCAGCGCCAGCTCACCACCGAAATTAAACGCGCTCGTCAAATGGCTCTTCTTTTCTACACCACAGCTCACTCCAGTGACGTGAAAAAGAAAACCACTATATAAGGTTAGGAGAGCAGATTATGAAAATTATTCTTCGTGCCGACGTTGAAAATCTGGGTCACTTGGGTGACGTTGTAGAAGTAAAGCCCGGTTACGGCCGCAACTACCTCATCCCTCAAGATTTGGCAATGCTTGCAACTCCTGCAAACCTTCGCGCTTTTGAACTTGAAAGAAAAAAACTTCAGGCCCGTATGGATGAAATCCGTGCAGCAGCAAGCCAAGTTGCAGAAAAACTCCAAGACTTTGTGCTCACCATTGCTATGCGTGTTGGTGAAAACGATAAACTTTACGGCTCCGTTACCACTTCCATGATCGGTGAACTTCTTGCCGCTGAAGGTATCGAAATCGACCGTCACCACATTCTCCTTGACGGCGCCATCCGCACTCTCGGTGAACATGTTGTCCGTGCAAGACTCCATGCCGACATTATTCCTACCTTTACCGTAAAAGTTGTGTCTGAAGACAAATCCCGCCTCGGTGAAGAAGCTCCCGCAGAAGAAGCTCCTGCTGCCGAAGCAGAATAATCTTGGCTTGACATATCAAAAAGTCCGTCTGATTTCAGGCGGACTTTTTTTATATGCAGACGCTGACCAAACATATTGCAAAATATATCCGGCTTCAAAACTAAAACAGCGCTGACTGCGCTGACATTCCAAAATATGCGGCAGTCTTCCGAAAACTGCCGCAGCTATATGAAAATAAACCATGAACAAAAAAATATTCAATATTGTTGCCGCTTTTATTTATGAAAACGGAAAATTTCTTATTTGTCAGCGGCCTGAAAACAAGGCACGTGCCCTGCTGTGGGAATTTGCGGGCGGCAAGGTGGAACAGGGCGAAAGCCGCGAGCAGGCGCTTGTCCGTGAATGCAAAGAAGAACTGGCAATTACGGTGGAAGCAGGAGAACTTTTCTATAAAAACAGCCACGAATACGAAGATATTATTGTCAACCTCTTTATTTATCACACAAAAATTCTGCAAGGCCCCATCCAGAAACTGGAACACAATGACATCCGCTGGATTTCTTCTTCCGAAATTGACCAATATGAATTTTGTCCTGCAGACGTGGAAGTACTGAAAATTATAAAAGAAAATTATTAATTCTCACACCTTTTGCCTTAATCCAACAAAAACAGCCTCCCTGAAAAAACAGCAGTTCTTTCAAATCAATACATTTCGGCTTCCGTTCTTTGTCTTTATTTTCAAAAAATGCTGTTTTTTGCCTGAATAAACAGCAATTGCTGTCGATAAAAAAAACACAATTGCAATTAAAAAATTCTTTTGCCGAAAGCAAAGAAAAACGCGGCATGCCGTTAACGCTTTTGCAGAACCGCAATTCATTATTTTTACTGTTTATTTCCAGTCAGGAGAAAAACAGGCCGGACGGCAGCTTTGTTCATTTTATTTCTCAAAAAAATTTGTGAAAAATAAATTTTTTTTAACCGCTCAAAATCATTTTATCATTTTGATTAATTTTCCTTTCCTCTTCGGTTTATGACAGATTTTTCCCTGTTTGGTTGACACAAAGAACAAAAATGTTCATTAAGGATTAAATTCATACCCTCCTTGCTCCTGTACAGCAAAAAGGAAAACCATGAACAATACGCCAAAATACCTGCATGACATTCTGGGCATGCACTTCTTTACAGCTGAAGATCAAAGCCCCTGCGCTGAAATGGATGTTACGGAAACCGTCTGCCAGCCTTTCGGTTTTTTAAGCGGAGGGGCAACCCTTGCCCTTGCGGAAACTTTGGCAGGCTATGCTTCACTTTCGCTCTGCCCGCCCAAAACTTTTCCCGTCGGCATGCAGATAAGCGCCAACCATTTAAATTCCGTAAGCTTGGGCGGAAAAGTCACGGCAAAAGCCCGCCTTCTGAAAAACGGAGGTACGCTTCACGTTTGGGAAATCAGCATTGCCGATGAAAACGGAACGCCTGTTTCGGTTTGTCAAATTACCAACTATATTAAAAAAGGATAAAATATGACAAGACAATGGACAACAATCAAAACATATCAAGATATTTTGTT